>NZ_JUEE01000221.1:0-60890 GCF_000802135.1 Desulfosporosinus sp. BICA1-9 | reverse complement strand
ATGATTTTACAAGTCTGTTGTTTGATCCTATTAATCTCAGCCGCGATGACTTAGCGGCGTACGTTCAGTGATTGGTTCATTCATTTTGATTCCCGCCTTTTTGGTAGCTTTAATTACAGCATACGTAGACGGGCTTCGGATGGTGAAGGCTTGGGTATAAACCTATCAAATCATTGTTATCAACGGATATTGAGATAACCGAGGAAGAGATTAAGAATTTCAGTGTCGCAGTTATGACTCGATGACAGCGCATACCACCTTGGTTTGCATTCGCTATATGATGTTGGCAGTAGAAAACCGTGAAAACAAGGATAGGCTGTGTTTTAATGCGGCCTAGTCTTCAATTTGTCAACTGCGAAAGTTGAGTTACTAATAAGACCTCTATGTCACTACACGGCATCACTGATGAATGTAAATCACATCTCTAAAAGCAAGTCTCCTTGATACCTGTAAAGCTTAATGGCGAGCTGAAGCTCCAGCTTTGTATCATTGTCAGCCAAATCAAGACCGGAAATTTTCCCTGCCTTTTCCAAGCGATATCTAAGGGAGTTGGGATGGATAAACAACTCCCTGGCCGCACTTTGAATACAGCAATTATGATTCAAATAAGACTCCAGGGTATCAATAAGATTGATGTTATTTTTAACCCCATAAGCGTAGAGGTTGCCAATAATACTTTGAACGAACCCCGATAATGTTTTTTCGTTACCCGGCTGCATCAGGCATTCCATCAATTTCAGCGAGTGATAGTAAATTACTCCTTCTTCACTCCCTAGTTTGCGGTCCGTAAAGGAGAGTGCTTTGAAGGCTTCGTTCAAGGCAACCTTATAATCCCGGGCATTATAACACTGGCGGCCTACACCGATTTTTATCTTGCAATTCGTAAACGTCATTTTTAACGCTTCAAAGAGTGCCTGTAGGTATTCCGTAATCACAGCTGTTTCCAAGAGGCTGCCGTCAGACGATTGAATTAACAGGACAGCTTGTTCCTCACTGATGGCGACTGCACTGGCATTCATAGAAAGGTCACTGATGATGCTGCGCAAAACTCCTTCCATCTGCCGCTTTCCCAGTGCGGCGTTGATTTGGATGACAGTCAAAACCGCCTCTCTAGACAGATCAAAACCTGGGAGATTTTCTTTCTCATAAAAGTTATGGTTCTGATCTTTATCATCAAATATAAGACCGAAAATCAAGTTTTTTAAATATCTATCTTCTAAGTCTACTTGTGCCTGTCGGCAGATTTCCAGCACCACCAAACTGTGCATTACGACTCTGACAATCCTCATCTGTTCCCGGTTTAAGTTTTCTTTGAATATATTCAAATACTTTGTTATTTCTCCTTTTATGATGATCGGAAACACCATTCTTGGAGAGGTTATCCCATACTCCGGCAACTCAGGTAACGAAACAGGTTGATGGGTGCTCTGCAACAAACGTACATATTCAACGATCCTAGGGTCCACATGTTGAGGTTTCCAGTATTTGATGCCAGTCCTTCGATCTGTGTTGGAAAAGGTAGGAGTGTCATAATAAGAACGTGCCAGGACAAGGAAATATTCATTCTCAATCAGGATGTTCACTTGTAGCCTCTGGGCTAGATAATCGGTAATCCCTTGGTAACCACCACCATTAATGATTATCTCTAAAAACTCATCGTAAAGCGTATCTGCTTCCAGGTCGCTGTCCTCAAATATCTTTCTCATAAACATCTGCTTATCACACCCTAACGCTTCAAAAAATAGATTACTGAGATTCAAAAGTATGTCTTTAAAGCTACACTTTTAATTGAATAAATAAAATTTAATTATTTTTAATTTTCCCACTTTAATTATAACACACTTGAATTCGATCTATAGTCTTTTGCGTTGGGCGAGCAGGATAACAATACTATATGCCATTTTATTCGTTAGTAAAATAAGGTACAATAAAGTACATTCATATTTAATATTGTTAGAAGGCTAAGGCCAGCAAAAAGGGGATGTGACCTTTGACACTACTAAATATTAAGCAAGAGTCCCGTAAACTTCGGATCGACTTTCATGTTCATATGGGCGTATATACGTTTCACCAACCATGGGTGACTGAGTGGATGAAGGAAGCACATCCTGTGGGATATCAAGACTATATCCAACGTTATAACGATCCGGGAGCCTTTGAAGCACTGTTAACTGAAGAAGACGTTGATTATGCTTGCGTTGTGGCAGAATTGAGTTATATAAGCACAGGGCTCTGCACCAATGAACAAGTGCGCGATTTCTGTAAGGGCAGGCCGCGATTAATTCCCTTTTGTGACATTAGTCCTCATATTTATACTGATTTAGGAGAAGAACTACGGCGAAAAGTAGAAGACGAGGGTTTTCGTGGGTTGAAGCTATATCCTACTTACCAACATTACTATCTTAACGACCGGAGGCTGTACCCGCTCTATCAAGCTGCTCAGGAATTGAATGTTCCAGTCTTGATTCATACCGGATCCTCGGTGTTTAAGGGTTCACGCCTGAAGTACGGCGATCCATTGCATCTGGATGATGTTGCTGGAGATTTTCCAGAGTTAAAGTTGGTTATGGCCCACTCTGGACGAGGGGTTTGGTATGATCATGCTTATTTCATGGCTAAAATTCATGCCAATGTTTTCATGGAACTTGCCGGTCTCCCACCAGTAAAATTAATGAGCTATTTTCCCGATTTGGCTCGTATTACGAATAAAGTGATTTTCGGCAGTGATTGGCCTGGCATGCCTTGGATTAAACGCAATATGGAGGCTATCTCGCAGCTGCCTTTGCCGGCAGAGGGAGTGGAAAACATTCTTGGCGGTAACGCCGCTAAGCTGCTACATCTCTAGACTTTGATTTAAGTTTCTTTACAGCGCTAATGCTCTGATTCAAGACACGGGTGTAGGAAGAACAATCTTGCCACGCCCGTGTTTCTATTTCTGTCTGTCCGTGCTGACCCGAAATTTAGGGAACTTGAACTAAAGTAATAGGCTATGCTATTATAGGTGATAATAGTTTAGAGTAATGGAGGGAGTTTTTAATAGATGCTTTCTAACGCTGAGTTAATCATATTAAGTTTAGTTAATGAAAAACCTTCCTACGCATACGAAATTGAAAAACAAATCGAAACTAAAAGTATGCGCTTATGGGTTAGAATCGGTATAGCTTCTATTTATCAGGTGTTAACTCGTTTAAACGGCAAAGGCTATCTGGAATTTAAGATTGAGCGTGAAGGGAAGGCTCCCGAGCGAAAACGGTATTGTATTACTGAGAGCGGGCAAGAGATCTTAAAGTCCTCAATTAAGGATGCCTTAGGTAAACTAGAATGGTATTATTTGGACTTAAATCTAGCGATTGACGGCAGTGATATTCTCAGTTCCGAGGAAATAAGAGATTGTTTGAAACACAGACTAGACACTGTAAGGTACAGTTTAGAGAAACTTCGTCTGGACATTTCAGAACTTCCTCATAAGTCGAAAGAATCCATGATTAAGAGAAATGTTCTGGCTCTGCGATTGACCGAAGAAAAAATAGTAGAAAATTTGCTTGAGGAATTTGAAACTTATAGATCAGAGTGAACTCGTTTTAGTGACGATGGTGTCCCATAAAACCCCCACTAATCAAAGTAGGGGTTTAAAATTGTTTTTCGCAGGCCATTAAATTTTAATCGAAAACGCAAAATTTAATATTTTCAAATAATTTATAATATGATACTATGTATAATAATACTATATAGTGAAATAGGCCCTAAAAGTTGCTCGTTCTAATCCTCTCATAGAAAGGGAACAAGAAAGCCAGAACTGATTTCTGGCAACCAAACTCTATAAAACTAGGCTAGTGGTAGATATAACCATGATTAGTTATGGGGGAATAAGGATGAAAGCAATCATTGATTTTTTATACGCTAACCCAATTGGCTGCTTGGCATCTATTGATGAGGATGGCAGACCCCATGTAAGACCTTGGAGATTCTTGCTTGAACAAGATGGTAAGCTCTGGTTTTGTACATCGAATACGAAGGATGTTTTTTGTCAAATACAAGCTAACCCGGCGGTTGAATTTTGCTCAACCTCTCAAGATTTCGTCACTGTAAGAGTAAGTGGAGATGTAATTTTCGGAATAGACATGAATATTAAGAGAAAAATGCTCGCCATGAATGACTTAGTAAAATCCATTTATAAAACCCCTGATAACCCTGAGTTTGAAATATTTTACTTAAAGCATGGTCAAGCTGCAATGGTTGATTTTAAAAAAGAAGAGGAGGTTGCTTTAAGATGTTTTTGAATAACTTTGAGTATTTTGCACCAAAAACGCCAGCAGAAGCCTTGGAATTAGTGGCTCGCTTGGGGAGTAAGGCCAAAATACTCGCGGGCGGCACTGATTTATTGGTGGTAATGAAGGCAAAGGCAATTAGTCCTGATTATTTGATCGATATCAATGGGGTAGAGGAGTTTAAAGGTATCATTTGCGAGCCAGGAAAAGGAGCCGTGATCGGGACCAATACTAAATTGGCTGAGATTCAGTTTTCTGAAGAAATTCAGGCCAAATACCCAGCTCTTGCTTATGCAGCCAGTGAGGTAGGTTCATCTCAGGTAAGGCACATGGCTAGTCTGGGAGGTAATTCGTGCAATGCTTCTCCGGCGGCAGAGACACCGACCCCCCTGGTGGCAATGGGCGCCAAAGTTGTGCTTAGGAGCACTTCCGGGGAGAGAGAACTACCCCTCGAAGGATTTATCCTAGGCGTCCGGCAACTTGATCTTGTAGAGGGCGAAATGTTAACCAAATTTATAATACCTGAGCCTGCCCAGAAGTCAGCTTGTCGCTATGCTTATATGGGGCGCAGAGATGCTATGGAAATCGACTGTGTCAATATGGCAGTAAGTTTAGAATTGGAAAATGATGGCCAGACGATTAAAGAGGTCAGGCTAGTGATGGGATCCGTTTATCCTAGGCCTTTGGTATCTAAGGAAGTTCCGGCTCTCTTACAAGGACAAAAGCTTAGTGATCAACTCATCGAAAAGGCAGCTGAGGCAGCCCAAGGCGAGGCGAAGCCTATTGATGATATTCGGGCATCTGCTGAATACCGGCGTGAAATAGTCAAAGTCCTGGCACGCAGGTTGCTTAAAGAGGCTTATGCCACTGCGAAGGGGGTGTAGTTGATGAAAACACTGATAGAATTAGAGATCAATGACAGGATTTATGAAGTAGCCGTTGATGCTAGGGATTTACTGATTGATGTGATCAGGAAAAAAGTAGGCCTTACTGGCACCAAGAAAGGCTGTGGAGATGGCGACTGCGGAGCTTGCACCGTGATAATTGATGGTAACCCTGAGTTGTCCTGTATTAAGCTGGCTATTGCTTGTCAGGGCAAAAAGATCACTACAATTGAAGGGCTGGTACAAAAAGGTGGCGTGCTACATCCGCTTCAGCAGGCCTATGTGGATCATGGAGCAGTACAGTGCGGTTTTTGCACCCCGGGCATGATCATGTCCTCCAAAGCGTTGCTGGACAGGAATCCTGATCCCACTGAGCAGGATATCAAGCATGAGTTAAGTGGGAACATTTGTCGTTGCACTGGTTATAAAAGAATCATTGAGGCCGTGGAAGCAACTGCCAAGGTTTGGTCTAAAGAGGGGGTGAAATGATGGAAAAATCAAAATGGAACCTGACACCGGAAGGTTGGAATCTCGAAGGGGTACCCGCCTACCAGGATGAAAAACGATATACTCAGGTGGGAAGAAGTGTACCTCGGGTAGATGGCCCTGTTAAGGTTAAGGGTGAAGCGATTTATACAGGGGATATGACCTTACCCGGCATGGTTTATGGGAGAATAAAGCGTAGTACCTATGCCCACGCCATCATTAAAAAGATTGATTGCAGCAAAGCTCTGGAACTGCCGGGTGTTCTGGCAGTGCTTACTGGAGATGAAGCTACTAACAAATGGGGTATCGTTCCTCAGTCAGCCAACGAAACTGTCCTAGCCATCGGCAAAGTTCGTTTCTACGGTGAAGGCGTAGCAGCTGTGGCGGCCTTAGATGAAGAAACTGCCGAAGCCGCCCTAGAATTGATTGAAGTGGAATATGAACCTCTCCCGGTGTTGCTGGATCCGTTAGAATCCATGGAACGCGCCCAAGAAGTGCTAATACATGAAGATAGCAAGGGAAATATAATGCATGCAGGGGAACAGGTCTACGGCGACGTGGATAAGGCCTTTGTTCAGTGTGAATATGTTTTAGAACGAGAATTCCATACAAATTATCCTCAACACGGCTTTCTCGAGCCGCATTCTGCCCTAGCTAGTTATGATACCCAAAGCGGTCAACTCCATTTGTGGGCCAGCAGCCAAGTCCCCCACTACCTGCACCGTCAGATGTCCATCGTTTTAGAAATCCCGATGAACAAAATCCGCGTTACTCTTCCGACCATCGGCGGTGGATTTGGTGGAAAAGGCGAGGCATCACCCTCGGAATTTGTAGCCTGTTTGCTATCCAGGAAGGTCGGCAGACCTGTTCAAGTGGTCTTTGATCGCCAAGAAGTATTCTATACCAATAAAGGTCGGCATCCGTGCCATATGAAGGTGAAAATGGGCCTGGATAAGGATGGTTATCTCCAAGCAGTAGATTTTGACAACACCTTGGATAAAGGCGCCTACGCTGGCTGGGGTATTGTGGTGATGTTCTACACTGCCTCTATGTTACATCTGCCCTACAAGGTGCCTAACGTTCGGTTCCGGGGAAGAAGTGTTTATACTAACAAGCCTAGTACCGGGGCCATGCGCGGTCTCGGCGGAGTTCAGCCAAGATGGGCCTTGGAGTGCATGATGGATGAAATGTCCGAAATGATGGGAATTAGTCCGTACGAATTAAAGCTAAAAAACGCTATCGAATCAGGTCATACCTGTATCAATAATATGTTCGTACCGCATAGCGAGTTTAAGAAATGCCTGGATACAGCGGTCAAAAAATCAGGCTATCTGGAAAAGCATGGTAAGCTGCCTTTTGGCAAAGGGATCGGAATGGCCGGCGGTTATTATATATCCGGGACAGCCTATACTCTTTATCAGAACTACAAGCCACATACTACGGTGATGATCAGGGTAGATACAGAGGGCGGTGTTACGCTGCTTTGTGCAGCCGCTGAGATCGGTCAGGGCTGCAATACCATCATGGCCCAGATGGTTGCCGAGGAGTTGGGCATCCATTTTGAAGATGTGCACATTCAGTCGGGAGATACGGAAATAGGGGCCTTTGACTTGGGTAGTTTTGCCAGCCGTCTAACGTATGCTTCTGGGGCGGCTATTAAGATGGCCAGTGTGGAAATTAATCAAAGACTCAAAGAAACAGCTGCAGGTATGCTGGGAGTCAGGGCTGATCAGTTGGTCATTAAAAATCATGAGATCTATTCCATGTACGAAAGTAAAAAACGCATCTCGTGGGGAAAAGTCGTTGAAGCTTATACTAGTATCAATGGGACCTTGGTCGGGATGGGGAACTATTCTCCACCACGGCGCAAGGGGATTGATATTGTGAGCGGCAATAGGGTTCAGGGCGCAAATATCGGTCACTCCCCTACCTTTGGTTTTAGTGCACAAGTACACGAAGTAGAAGTGGATGTAGAAACTGGCCGGATCTATGTCAAGAAGGTAACCGAAGCCGGTGACTGTGGTACGCCTGTCAACCCCATGAGTGTTGATGGACAGGTAGAAGGCTCCATCTTGTTTAATATAGGGGCCTGCCTTTATGAAGATCAAAAGTTGGATGCCAACGGCAAACATTTAAATCCTAACTTCCACGATTACAAGACGCCGACGACTATGGAAATGCCGGAAATGGATACCAACATAGTTGAGAGTTATGACCATTCAGCTCCGTTTGGGGTTAAGGAAACAGGCGAAGGAGCCGTTCAGCCTACCTTCCCAGCGATCACCAACGCGATATACGATGCGATCGGGGTAAGATTTTATAACCTGCCCATTACTCCAGAAATGGTACTCAAGGCGTTAAGAGATAAAAAATAAAGAGAGCATAACACCTTTAGCGGCAACGGAAAACAAAACCGTTGCCGCTAAAACCGCTTTACACAGGTAGTTAAAGGGGGCGCTGAACGAATCATGATTTACGAATTTGAAGGTAAACGACCTAGAATCGGAAAAGGGACTTATGTCGCACCAGAAGCGACAATTATCGGTGATGTGACCATAGGTGAGGGCTGTTACATTGCTGCTGGAGCACGAATAAGAGGAGATTGGGGTAAGATTACGATTGGAGCAGGTTCCAATATCCAAGAGAACTGCATTATCCATGCTTATCCAGGGTGTGAAGCTGTTCTAGGGCCACGAAGTCACATTGGTCATGGAGCCATTCTGCATACCCCTAAGCTTGCTGAACATGTTTTGGTCGGCATGGGTGCGATCATCATGGATCATGCAAGTATAGGAGATGGATGTCTGATTGGAGCTGCTGCTTTAGTATTAGAAAATACAATAATTCCACCTTATAAACTTGTCGTCGGTTCGCCAGCTAAAATCGTTGCCGATCTTTCTGAAACTGCGCAAAAAAGTCTTAATGAAGCAACCAGTTACTACCTTGCCTTACCTGCCCGCTGTCATAAAGGAATTAGCCAAATTAGTTTAGAAGAGGTTATGGAATCATAGGGATGGGATTTCCTTATCCAAGTATTGAAAATAGACACATCACTTAAAAGATGACTTGCACAGTGTAAGCATCTTTTTTTTATTAAAACACTATTAAAAAGAAGTCCGCTATTCCAAGAGTGATGCAATCATACATCCATGAAATGATAAATCGCATCATCCTAAAAATGAGCAAGTTTATGAATTAGTTATGGTTTTAGAAATGAAATTAAAAAACTTTGCAATGTATAGATGCATCTGCTATTTAGAGATTAAGCGTGTAATTATTATTATAGGCTATGGAATAGATAGTGAATCTATGGCGAGAAAATTGCATATCAAAAAGAATAGTGATAGAACGAACTGAAACGAGATTGTTCTAAACTTTTGTATATCAGAAATACGAGGGGGATGTTGGCATTGAGTGAAAAAATGGTACTTCCGGGACCAAAATCCAGAGCATTAATTGATAGGAAAAATAAGTGTACAGCTAAAGGGATCTCGCAGGGAACTCCTTTGTTCATTGAGAAAGCTTCAGATGCTTTGATGACTGATGTTGATGGGAACGAATTTATTGATTTTTATGGTGGTATTGGTGTTTTGAATGCTGGTCATTGTCCCAGACCGGTTGTCGATGCAATAAAAGAACAAGCTGAAAAATTAGTCCATACTTGCTTTATGGTATCTATGTACGAAGGCTGGGTTGATTTGGCGGAGAAGTTGATACAAATCACACCGATTAAAGGAGATCTTAAAGTAACGTATGTTAACAGCGGTGCGGAGGCAGTTGAAAACGCCATCAAGATTGCTCGTTCCTATACGAAAAGAACGGGAGTCATTGCTTTTGAAATGGCTTTTCATGGAAGAACAAATTTAGCCATGGGCCTAACTAGTAAGGTAAGACCTTATAAATATGGTTTTGGACCGTTTACTCCTGAAATTTATAAGATGCCTTCTGCTTATTGCTATCGGTGCTATTATCGTTCTACCTATCCCGGCTGTGGTATGCACTGTTTAGAACAATTTGATCGTTTTTTCGCTGCTGAGGTTGAAGCAGAAGCTATAGCTGCCATGATCATCGAGCCGGTCCAAGGAGAAGGCGGGTTTATAGTTCCACCCAAGGAGTTCTTGCCGGGTTTAAAGACGATTGCTGAAAAACACGGCATAGTCTTAATTGCAGACGAGATTCAGACAGGTTTTGGAAGAACTGGAAAGATGTTTGCAGTTGAGAACTATGGTGTCGAGCCTGATCTTATGACGATGGCAAAGTCCATTGCCGCTGGTATGCCTTTAAGTGCAGTAGTGGGTAAAGCGGAAATTATGGATGCTCCTGGACCTGGTATGATCGGAGGCACCTTCGCGGGTAATCCACTGGCTTGTGCGGCTGGTATAGCGACGATCAATTATATTGAGCAAGAACAGCTTTCGGACAGAGCAGCAAAAATCGGAGCATCAGTTGTAGCTCGCTTGAAGGGTATGCAAGAGAAATTTCCATTGATTGGTGATATCCGAAGTCTGGGTGCAATGATTGGAATAGAGCTAGTTAAAGATAGGGAGACAAAGGAACCTGCCAAAGAAGAAACGGCTCAGATCACTCAAGAATGTTTGAGTCAAGGGCTTATTATCATTTCGGCAGGGGTATATGGAAACGTAATTCGGATGCTGATGCCGTTGGTGATCACAGATGAGCAACTTGAGAGAGCTCTGCACATTTTAGAGGGAGCATTTGCCAAGGTTCAGAAGTAATCGAGATCTTTGTGAAAACTCATTCTCCATAATTCTAAATCTTTACAACAATCAAACAGCGTCCTCATTTCATTATCAAAGTGGAGTGAGGACGCTTGTGTTTTGATGATATAGATGCAAAAGCGGGGATGTGAAAACAACGCAAACAAGTTTTAGCACAGCCCCGTTTTATCAAAGTTGTTGCTTTCCGGTTTTATTGACTATTTGTCTATATTTACGACTAATCGTGGATTGGCTAACTCCTAGCGCCTTAGCTGCTTTTGTAGTGGAATGGTACTGTTTCATGGCCATGGTAATTAGTTCTTTTTCAACCTGGCTAAAAGCTTGTTCCAATGGAATTACTTGATTAAACCGTCCCGTTTGTCTGGGCGCTATAGGGTCGAGTTTCATTAAGATGCGTTCAACGTTCGTGGCATCAATCTCATCTCCATCGTTTTTAATTGCTATTCTTTGGATTAAATTCTGTAGCTCGCGAACGTTCCCCGGGAACGGATACGCTTCCAGTAGGTCAAATGCGGAACTTGAGAAGCGTAGATTGCATTGATAGAGTTGATTAAATTGTAGTAAGAAAAAGTTAGCCAACAGGGCAATATCTTCTTTGCGCTCGCGAAGAGCTGGAATTTCGATAGGAAAAACATTAATCCGATAAAATAAGTCTTCACGGAATTTGCCCTGAGCTACAAGTTCAGCCAAAGGACGGTTCGTGGATACAATGATTTGAATATCGAATTTAAGTGGTTGGGTGGCTCCAACCGGATAGACCTCCCGTTCCTGAATGGCCCGTAATAGTTTACCCTGGATGACAAGCGGCATCTCGGAAATTTCGTCAAGGAAAAGGCAACCTTTATGTGCTTTGATAATTAAGCCAGTTTTACCTTGTTGGTTGGCGCCTGAAAATGCACCTCGTTCGTAACCGAACAATTCGCTTTCGAGTAAAGATTCTGGAATGGCAGCACAGTTAATTTTAATCAGTGGTTCTTTTCGTCGCTCACTCAGGGAGTGGATGGCATTAGCAATAATTTCTTTGCCAACCCCAGATTCGCCGCTCAGTAGAACGGTAGCAGAGAATTGGGCCACCCGTTCGACCTCTTGCATCACCTCATGCATTTGAGGACTAGCATAGATTGGCAGTATTCCTTGAGCTTGGGTAACGCGTTGGCGCATTCGTTCTAATTCTTCTCGGTAGTTCTCGCTTTGTTTGCGCGTTTGTTCCAGTTCTGTCTGGAGACGGGATACTTCCGTAAGATCACGTGAAGCAATCACGATACGCTCTATTTCACCTGACTTATGAAAGATCGGATTTCCTATAGAGAGTCGGTGAGATTCACTGTCGTTTTGCATTAAAGAAACTTTTCCTTTTTTCTTTTGTACTTCCCGAATTACTTTATGGAGTAATTCATCCGCTTTTTTTAATTTTAAAAGTTGGTGTCCAATTAAGGTGTTAGGCGGGCGATTCCATTGTGAGGATATGTAGTGATCACTGGCACGTAAGAGTTTGCCACGCGCATCAACGACGATGATTTCATCGTAGATGGTTGATAGAATTGCTTCAAGGTCGTTATTTAATAGCTTTACTGAATCCAATTCCATGGCTATACCTTCAACTGAAGGGAGATCCTGCAAAACTAAAGCAAATCCGGTGACCACTTGATACATAACCAGCGGCACAAAATCCACTAAAATAGCGGCTTGACTTGAGGGAGTCGTGATAAATTGATTCAGCAAAGAAGTTTGGGTGTTGTACACGTATTGAAAATTGTTCAAGCCCAGTATGTCCTGCATACGCAGGGTGGATAGATCAGCCTCCGAAATACGTAACATGCGGTGTGCCTCTGCATTGCTATTCACTACTGCATAGTTGATATCGACTACCATCAGACCGCGCGGAATCGACGAAAAGAGGCTGCGTAACCAGGCAATTTCACTGTTCGCACCGGTGGACATCATTGTCAATAAAAAATCTTCTCTTAGGATGTACTTTAAGCTATCCTCATATCTGACCAGTGTCACCAATTCAGCGAGTACGTCAAGGACATGAACCGTTAAATCAGCATACGAGATTATCTTGAGTGGCGGTTCACTCACTAAGTGTTTGATTGTTCTCTCATACGGCTCTTGTCTCTCGATAAGGAAATTAAAACTTTTCAACGGAAATATGTTTCCATCTTTCTTAAGGAAAACATAAGGATGCTCTTCTTTATTTAGGCGTTTCGAGATTTCAGTTAGACTTGTCGTCTCATCCACAAATATGGGATCACGTAAAAATGTTCGCAAATCCATCGAAAAGAGCTCCTTTTATACTGAAATAACTAGATTATGCAGGGGTGAATAACTTTTTTATAAATATACCATAAAATTCAAATAAATAAAACAATTCATATACTAAAATTTATGGAATGCCCTTTTATTTATTTGAATATGAGGGCGGAGAAGGTTTATACCTCCCTGTGAACCAACATAATCATGAAAGTTTATCGAACATTTTGCATAAATATAAGCAAAATGTATACCCATAAATTATTAATGATTTATTGGCATACATTTTGCTTATTGTTTAAATAAGGCGGAAAAAGCTTTGTAAATATTAAAGAAAGGGGGAGCACAAAATTTTTTACCCTAAATAGTCAAAATATTTCATGAATTGCATAAATAATACATAATACACTAGGAGGATGATAAATGGAAAATGTAGGAAAATTGAGACGTACGTTAAGATTGTGGCAAGTTGTTCTGATCGGTGTAGCCTATATGACTCCAATGGTTGTATTCGATACCTTCGGGATCGTATCAGAAGTAACCAGCGGGCATGTTCCCACAAGTTATGCCTTAGCCTTAATTGCAATGCTGTTTACGGCTGCAAGCTATGGAAAAATGGTCAAAGCATTTCCACAAGCCGGGTCTGCTTATACCTATACCCAAAAGACAATCAGTAAACATTTAGGATTTCTGGTTGGTTGGTCTGTATTACTCGATTATCTCTTCTTACCCATGGTAAATTCCTTGTTAGCAGGTATATACCTCTCGGCATTATTTCCTGATGTCCCAACCTGGGTCTGGGTTCTTTTATTTACTTTAGTAATGACCGGAATTAACTTATTTACTGTAAATTTCATTGCAAACTTTAGCACAATATTGGTTGGGTGTCAGATCTTGATTATGTGTATATTTACGTATTTAGATATCCAGGGACTAATGGCAGGGGAAGGATATGGCCAGGTATTTACTCTTCAACCCTTTATATCACCTGATATGGATGTGAGCATATTACTGGCCGGAGCCACAATTCTATGTTTCTCATTCTTAGGCTTTGATGCGGTTACTACCCTTTCGGAAGAAACTCCTGAACCGACTAAGACAATTCCCCGGGCGATTTTCCTTGTGGCTTTAATTGGTGGAATTTTATTCATTACACAGTCCTACTTCATTCAAGCTTTCTTTCCAGATATATCAAGATTTCAAGACTTTGAGGCTGCATCACCTGAAATTGCCATGATGGTAGGGGGAAGAATATTCCAAATATTTTTCTTGGCCGCTACACTAACTGGCGTTCTTGCCTCAGGTGTAACCTCTCATGCGAGTGTAGCTCGTCTTCTATATGTAATGGGCAGAGATAACGTCTTCCCCAAAAAGTTTTTTGGCTATGTTAATATTCGTTGGGGAACCCCTTCCTTAAATGTACTTTTAGTAGGTGGTATTGCCTTACTGGCCATTTTTCTTGATTTGGCAATTGTTGTAGCGCTTATTAACTTTGGAGCCTTAACCGCCTTTACCTTTGTCAATCTATCGGTTATTGCTCATTATGCCGTCCGGAAAAAAATGCATAAAACCTTTACAGGGTTCTTTAGTTACCTGCTATTTCCCATCATCGGAGCGATCTTCGTAGGAATTCTATGGTGGAATCTGGAGACAAGTTCACTGACACTTGGTCTAGTTTGGTTAGCAATAGGAGTTCTCTATCTAGCCTACTTAACAAATCTATTCCGTAGCAAACCTCCGGAATTTGACTTTAATGAATCCAATATATCGAGTTGAGGATCCTCAGCCTCCTTATATTGGCATAACATTTGCAACTAGATGTATCAATCTTAACGAATCTAGGAGGAACTATCATGACAGTTAATACAACGCAAAACAAAGAAGACTTAAAAGAGAAGTACGCCAATGTCTATGAGTATTCTAACAAAGTCCTTGATTTAATTAGCAAACAAGACATTACAAAGGATGAAGCAGAATGGGTCACACGCCAAACCGTTGAAGGTTTTCGGGATCATGTCAACCCTGGTTTTTTAGAATATCGCAAGAGCGTCACTAAGGATAAACAGTTTGCCGCCGTAGAATGGAAAGATTCGGGGCTAAACTGCTTTATGGATGTGAATGGAAAAGAGTATATCGATTGCTTGGGCGGTTTTGGAATTTATAATGTGGGACATCGTCATCCTAAGGTGATGGCAGCTGTAACGAATCAATTAAACCGTCAGGCCTTGCATAGTCAAGATTTATTAGATCCCTTACGGGCCATGTTAGCCAAGATCGTGGCAGATATCACACCAGGCGATTTAAAATACTGCTTCTTCACGAATAGCGGAACTGAAACGGTGGAGTGTTCCCTTAAACTTGCTAAAATGTACAGCGATCGAAGGACCTTTATTTCCACAACTCGCGCTTTTCACGGTAAAAGTTTAGGCTCTCTGTCTGCAACGGCTAAGGGCGTTTTCCGTAAACCCTTCCTACCTATGATACCCGGCTTTCGTCACGTTCCCTTTGGTGATATTGAGATGATGAGAAAGACGATGGAGTGTTGTGCCCTCGTAGGTGAAGATGTCGCTGCAGTAATTCTTGAACCGATTCAAGGGGAAGGCGGGGTTATTTTACCGCCGGAGGGTTATTTGAAACAAGTTCGTGAACTTTGTGATCAATTTGGAGCACTGCTTATCTTTGATGAAGTCCAGACCGGAATGGGTCGCACTGGGAAAATGTTCTGTTGTGAACATTATGATGTTGTGCCGGATATACTGTGTCTTGCCAAAGCATTTGGCGGCGGGATTATGCCGGCCGGAGCCGTCGTAGCGACAGAGGAAGTCTTCAAAACCCTGTTTCCGAATCCGTTCATGCATACAACGACGTTTGGCGGTAATCCACTAGCCTGTGCTGCCGCGATCGCAGCGTTTAATGTCCTAATTGAGGAAAATTTGCCAGCCAGATCTGCTGAACTTGGAGACTATATCCTCGGAAAGCTTCGTAATGCTGCCGCTGAGTTCCCAGAGCTGGTTATGGAAATTCGAGGGAAAGGTCTTTTGATCGGGATTGAATTTCAATCGGATGAAATTGGGTATGAGGTATCTAAGGCGATGTTTGATAGCGGGGTGCTTGTAGCTGGTACGCTGATTAACGCTAAAACCATTAGAATAGAACCCCCATTGACGATCACCTATAAAGAAGCGGATCGTGTCATTGTCGCATTTAAAAATGCACTTGTGCAGGTTCGTGGGTTAGCTGTATTCAACTGATCTCTAGGATAACCATATTAAACTCAGCCTGCTTTGCTGTCGCGGTGGAACTGTTCATAGTTTGCTGCTGCGATAGCAAGGCTTATAGTAAACCATGTGAAAAAACTCGTTAAAACGAGGTGCTAATCCCGTCAGTTATAGTGAACGGAGGAAAACCGATGGTTTTAAAATTAATAGAGGAGCTCTGTATTGGGTGCCGCTTATGCCAATTGGCTTGCTCTGTCGCAAAAGAAGAGGTCTTTAACCCTGAATTAGCAAGGCTCAAGATTATTTCCATTTACTCTAAAACGGGTTTGAATTACAAAACTTCCCTTTGTAATATGTGTCTGACCTGTGTCAGTATTTGTCCCACCGAAGCGATTACTCACCAGGCCGGGTACTTGATTTATGATCAGGATAAATGTACAAACTGTGGAATTTGTATTACAGCATGCCCTGAAAACGTTATAGCTTCCAGAGCAGAAGGTATAGCTCTTTGTGATCTCTGCGGAGGGTCGCCGGCTTGTGTCGAGTGGTGCCCCCATCAAGCCTTGATGAACCAGGAGGGGAACTAAGATGAGCTACACTGGAAAAATATTGAGGGTTAACTTAACAACGGGTCATAGTCAGGTTGAAGAGTTGAACAAACAATGGGCAGTCGATTATATAGGGGGTAAAGGCCTCGGCATAAAATACCTTTATGAAGAGCTTGCTCCAGGGGTGGATCCTCTGTCACCGGATAATAAGCTAATTTTAATGACAGGTGTTTTCACGGGAACCATCATACCTCTCTCTGGGAAACTAGCAATAATTACAAAATCCCCAGCAACAGGGACCATCCTTGATTGTTCCATCGGTGGCCATTTCGCGGCGGAATTAAAGTATGCAGGATATGATGCTGTAATTTTAGAAGGAAAGGCCACAAAGCCATCCTACCTCTATATTGAGGATAAGATCGTGGAAATTCGGGACGCGTCTGAACTCTGGGGACAGGGGGCGCAGGAAACTGAACTGATCTTAAGAGAAAAAATCAATGAAGAAATTAAGGCACTAGCCATCGGACCTGCGGGGGAAAATCTAGTGACAATGTCCTGTATCACCTCAGAGTTTTACCGACAGGCTGGCAGAGGTGGAGTGGGCGCGGTCATGGGAAGCAAAAATCTCAAGGCTATCGCAGTGCGGGGAAGTGGCAGTATCTCCGTGCCTAATATTAAGCAATTCGCTTCAAGTATGAAAGAGTTTATGCAGACAGACATCTTGACGGATACCAATCTCTGGGCCAATACAGACGGCACAGCTTTACTCGTGGATTTCAACCAAGATACAGGTATTTTGCCCACAAGGAATTTCCAGCAGGGAACCTTTGACGATTACCAAGCAATAAATTCCGATGCCCTGAAAGCAGTTCGTTCAGGTAAAAAGGGGTGCTTCAGTTGTGCATTGGGGTGTGGCAATTATTCGAGGGCTGGCGGGTCGACGGTGGAAGGCCCAGAGTATGAAACCTTGGCCATCGGTGGCTCCAACTGTGGGATCGGTGACCTGGAGGCCATCATTGAGTTCAATGACTTGTGTGACAATCTTGGCATGGACACAATATCTGTGGGGAATGTTATCGCCTTCGCCATGGAATTAACGGAAAAGGGAATTAAAGATTTTAGCTTGCGGTTTGGTGACGTAGACGCCTATTTAAAGGTCCCGGGGTTGATTGCCGCCCAGGAGGGTATTGGCGTAGATTTAGGCTTAGGAGTTAAGAAACTTTCCGAAAAATATGGCGGCAGTGACTTTGCTATGCAAGTCAAGGGCTTAGAATTTCCAGGCTATGAACCACGTGGGTCTTGGGGAATGGGACTAGCCTATGCCACGTCTGACCGGGGAGCTTGTCATATGAGGGCCTGGCCAGTAGCGCAAGAGGCTTATGGAGATTTAGATGCCTTTACGGTCGAAGGCAAAGCCCAGCTTGTCATAGAGCTGCAACATTATAATGCCGTGAAATTCTCCTTGATTTTATGTGACTTTTGGGCGCTATCTCTGGAAACTATGGGTACAATCGTTTCAAACTTATTAGAGCGGACTGTATCTGAACAGGACCTTTTATTGGTCGGGGAACGGGTCGTAAACTTGGCTAGGCAATTTAATGTCAGGGAAGGGTTCAGTAAAGATAATGATACTTTACCCGCAAGAATTTTTAAAGAAACCCTAAAGACAGGA
Organism: Desulfosporosinus sp. BICA1-9; assembly: GCF_000802135.1. Lineage (NCBI taxonomy): Bacteria > Bacillati > Bacillota > Clostridia > Eubacteriales > Desulfitobacteriaceae > Desulfosporosinus > Desulfosporosinus sp. BICA1-9. The sequence goes on along the minus strand of NZ_JUEE01000221.1, from coordinate 42,822 downwards.
GCTACCAAAGGTCAAGTTATACCCCTCGTGGAATTTGAAAGGATGCTTGCGGAATATTATAGTTTGCGGAGTTGGGATCGTGATGGGAGACCAACTGAAGCGAAATTGCAAGAACTCGGGATAAACTAAATCTTAGGGATGGAGTGACATGGCCAAGGAGGATAAGATTTGCAGATAACTATCAGACTATATGGACCACTGGGGAAATATTCTAGTCAGCTCGGTCTATATCAGAGGGAGATTAAGCCGGATCTTACCCTTGCTCGGTTAGTGGAGCAGCTTGGGGTTCCTTACTCATCGGTGGGCTTCATCGTTGTCAATAGTGTCAAGCGAGATCTAGATTACAGACTCGAGGAAAATGATGACGTTAAGTTCTTTCCTTTTATCGCTGGGGGTTAAATGTCTCCAAAAAATCAGGAGTTATAAAGAAGGCTTGGCGCTCTAGCCAAGTTTTCTTTAGTTTATATAAAGTTTAACGGGAAAGGTAGTAGGCGCATGCAGATTGCAGAAGGACTCAAATCATGCCAAAATTGGTTACTTCATCAAGGAAATGACTAACCTATGCATTGGTGAATAAGTTAAGTTCCAAGTAATTCGCGGAAGACTTACTATTCAAATTATTATGCCAATTACAGATTGGCACGAATCTTGCTTAATAATATATCCTAGCCGAAGAGTTGACTGTTTTAGGGAGAACTAAGAGGGACTATGAGCGAGAGTGGAGGAAGAATAAATGAGCAAGGCATACAATCCTTATGACAACATGCTGAAGGTACTGGAGCAAGCGGCGGTGCTATTGGATCTTAAAGAAAATGACTATGAGGTTTTCAAGTACCCGGAAAGAGAATTGAAAGTGGCTATACCCGTAGAGATGGACAATGGGTTGATGAGGGTCTTTGAAGGTTACCGGGTGCAACATTCAAGTTTGAGAGGCCCATGTAAGGGTGGACTAAGGTATCACCAAAAGGTTGATATCGATGAAGTAAAGGCTCTGGCGGCATGGATGTCTTTCAAGTGCAGTGTTGTAAATATCCCTTATGGCGGAAGTAAGGGTGCTGTCAAAGTTAATCCAAAGGAACTGAGCAAAACCGAACTTAAAAACCTCACACGAAGATATACGGCCATGATATTGCCGCTGATCGGTCCCGAACGAGATATTCCCGCACCTGACGTGAACACTGATGCAGAGGTTATGGGCTGGATCATGGACACTTACAGTATGTTTAAGGGTTATCCAGTTCCCGGAGTTGTAACCGGTAAACCGGTGGAAATTGGCGGTTCCCTTGGTAGAAAAGAAGCTACTGGACGTGGAGTTATGTTAATCACGAGGGAGACACTCCATCGTTTGGGAATACCCTTAATTGGCACTAAGGTAGCTATCCAGGGTATGGGGAACGTTGGTGGAGTAGCAGCCAAATTATTGCATAATGAAGGGTGTTTAATAGTGGCTGTAAGCGATGTCAGTGGAGGCGTTTACTGCAATACCGGGTTGAATGTGGATGAGATTCTAAGCTTTCTTACTAGTAACGGGGGGCAAGTTCTCCAGGATTACAATGTCCCCGGAGTGACTAAGATTACCAATGATCAGCTACTGACTATAGAATGTGATGTTCTTATCCCCGCTGCCTTAGAAAACCAGATAACGGAGCTCAATGCCCCAGATATTAAAGCAACGGTAATCGTCGAAGGTTCGAATGGTCCGACATCGGTAGAAGCTGATATAATTCTCGAAAAAAAGAACAAAACGGTTGTTCCAGATATTCTAGCCAACGCGGGTGGTGTTGTTGTATCTTACTTCGAATGGGTGCAAAACATACAGTCCTTGATGTGGGACGAAGAAGCGGTGAATCGTGCCCTGGAAAAAATTATGATTAGGTCGTTCAATGAAGTATGGGACAAGAAAAAGGACAATAATACGACTATGAGAATGGGTGCCTATATGGTAGCCGTTAATAGGTTGGTCCAAGCAAAAAAAATTAGGGGCATATTTCCGTGAGTTAACTGGAATTAAACTGGTAACACCTAAGTTGACCTAATACAATAATTTTGAGTTAGAACCTTGCAACTAGAAAAGCGCCATTTGTTTACTTGGAAATTCCAAGCATTTCAAATGGCGCTTTTTATAGCTCAACGGTGGGAACAATTGTAACCATCGTCAAAATGCTCATCAGTGGATATAGTCTTATAATTATACAAGACACTTAGTTCAAACTGCATTGGGGTTATTTGTGATGCCCGTGTTTATAACCACTTTAACCTTGTGAACGAAAATTAATGGATCTTTTGTATAAAATCTTCATTGCCCTCCTAGTGCTCTCAAAGATCTACAAAATTTGGCCAGATTAAATTCGATTATGCATCTTCTTAATGCAAACTAAATTGTATTTTCTAATTTAAAAAAACGGACCCCTTTAGGAAATTAAATTCGATCTGATAAAATCACAAATCTAATTCAAATTTGAATTCTAAAAAAGCATTTTTTCCGCGACCATCTTTGTATGGCATCAATACTCCAAAACTGCAACACTTCATCGTTATACATTGGGCAAGTTTTGGAATTTGCCTTATAGGAGCATACGTTTGTACAAAAGCTCTTGTCCAAGTGTTCTTTCGCTAGGGTGAGTCTTTCGGAGACCTTATCCTTCTCCCTCGTAATTTCTTCATGGTGTTCCAACCTTAACTTAAATGACAATTCATCAACGGTGATAACATTCGCTATCACATAGTTAATAGGCTCCCTTCTCATTTTAATTCGTCTTTCGGTGGTAGCTTTCCAATCTAGTTCCCAAATTTCAGACAAGTAATTTAGGATCACTCCATACTCTTGTTCCGCTCGTTCTGGGGATATCACTTCTTCTTCCACATCGGTCAAGACTAAGCGGGGGTCTCTATCAAGAGGATTACCGTACGCACCCCCACCCGACATTACGATAGAGAAACGATTCCCTTTATGCAGGCGAATATTAGCAAATTTGGAGGGTGAAATTAGTCCGAAAACCTGGGCGAAATTTCCCGATGTCTGACCTTGCTGAACTAAGAAGGCATTGTTTTGGGCAGGTTTTCCTCCATATAGACCGTAGGGCTTTAATTTATGGCGTTCGCCGAGTGCGTTTATTTCAATTTGGTCAGTTAACACTTGGAGAGTCCTAATAGTACCAAAACCACCCCGGAACTTACCGGCACCAGCCGAGTCGGGATTTAATTCAGCCTGTTCATAGAGGAAAGGATAATTGCTCTCGACGATTTCCACTGGTACATCTTTGCAGTTGCCAATAGGGTTGAATGTCGAGGTTAAACCGTCGCGGTTATAGCGAGCGCCCCACCCACCTTCGTAGAAGAAATAGAAAACGAAAGGCTGACCCCTTATAGGGTCATATCCCCCACCGGTAAAGTTGTTACAGGTGCCATAAGTGGCTGCCATCACTTTCTTAGGTAATACTCCTGCGAAAGCGCCGATGACTACTTCTACGATGCGTAGGTTAGTTTCAGTGTTAGCCCCAAAAGTAGCTGCAGGGAAGTAAGGATTTATTATAGTACCACGGGGAGCAATAATTTTCACGGGTCGAAAAAGACCCCGATTGATCGGAATCGAAGGGTCTGTAATTTGTAAAAGGGCATTAAAGGTTGAAGAAGCTGTAACACCGTAGACCGCATTTAATGGCCCAGTCGCTTGTTGGCTTGTCCCAGAAAAGTCTACTATCATGTCGTCGCCATCAACTTTAATAGTTACTTGGATTTTCCTAGCCTCTGTGGTTATACCGTCATCCTCAATATAATCAGCATATGAATAAGTTCCGTCGGGAATAGCTAGGATTTCTTTGCGCATCCATGCTTCTGAATAGTCTTTTAAACGTTTAATATTATCTTTAAAGGCTAACGGCCCATAATTCCGGCAGAGTTGCAAAATTCGTTGTTCCGACGTTAGTACAGAGGCTAATTGCGCGCGGAAATCACCGATTTGGATCCAAGGAAGACGGACATTAGCCAAAAGGGTATCAAAAATATCGGTGTTTTCAACTCCGCCTCTAAACCATTTCACAGGGGGAAGACGGATACCCTCCTGAAAAATTTCCGTAGCGTCACCCGGAAAACCGCCTGCTGCCTTACCACCGATATCTAAATGATGTGCTCGGTTAGTTGCCATAGCTACGATCTCTCCATCGTAAAAGATTGGCTTAATAATTGTAAAATCTGTAATATGCGTGCCCCCACGGTAAGGATCGTTTGTTAAAATTACATCTCCAGGTTGTAAATCATTAAGCCCGATTTCTAAGAGGATCCATTCAGGAGCCAAGGACATGGAAGCTAAATGGACTGGACAGTAATTCACAGCCGCTACCAATTCACCCTCGTCATCAAGAATACCACAGGAAAAATCCATGCCATCAGCAAAGATGGGTGAGTATGCCGTGTGTAGCATAGTTGTTCCCATTTCCCGGCAAATTGACTCCAAGGAGCTGCCAATAACCTCTTTCGCGACCGGTTGGATATAGGAAGCCTTCTCCATTTGGTAGAGACGCATGGTTATTGGATCTTGAACAGTGTTTGTTTCTTGGTCCGCTAACAATAAACGCCGATTAACTATAATTCTTAAATTCCCAAATTCATCAATAGTACATTTGTGTTGAGGAGGTATGACAACGGTTGTTCCACCGTCCTCAATGACTGCGGGGCCTGTTAAAATAACGTTTTGGCTGAGGCGTCTCCAGTCATACACCGGTGTAGAAACGAACTCAAAAGTACTACGGAAATAAATCGGTCGGTGTTCTTTGTAGGCCGATTCAACGCTCACTAACTTTGGGAAGCGGCTAAAAATAGGTTTAGGTTGGGGAACCGAAACACTTAAACGCACGTTGACCAATTCAAGGGGCTCATCCGACCTGTTAAAACCATAAAGTCTTTTGTGTTGTGTGTGAAACGTATCCACAGCTTCTTCAAGGGTGCGAGTAGTAAGCAGGTTCTGAAATTTTATCGGTACTGTTATTTCAAAAGCTTCTCCCACATATCGGAGGTCGAGTGAATAAGAAAAGCGGACTTCGGCACTAGAATAATGGTTTTGGATATCAACGATACCATTTTGGTACAACTGAGTAATAATACTGTTAATCCGGTCAAAATTCAGTTTAGCGAGCGGTACATAATAAGTTTGTAGATAATCCAGAATTACATCGGCACACAAGCAACCAAAGGCCGAAAAAACTCCGGCATTGATCGGAATATAGACTTCAGGAATACCCAGCTCTTCTGCTAGATCTGCGGCATACATAGCAGAAGCCCCGCCATAGCATACTAAGACAAAATCTTTGGGCTCCTTTCCTTGATTGATCGTCATTTCCCGAATCATTTGGACCATATCGCTTATAGATATTTGGTATATTTTGTAGGCCATTTCTTCATCGCTAAAACCTTGTATAGAACCCAACTTGTCTAAGGCGTGGATGGCAGATTCCGAATTTAGGGGCATATCCCCGTTTAAAAAATTGGTGGGATTAATTCTCCCAAGGTATAACTGAGCGTCAGTTATTGTAGCGTCCAAGCCTCCCATTTTGTAGCAGGCTGGTCCTGGTAAGGCACCAGCACTTTGGGGTCCAACTTTAAGACTATTTCCTCTGTCATACCAAGCTATGGAACCACCTCCAGCACCGATGGAGCGAACATCGAGCATGGAACCCCGTATTGGGATATTCCATGCGATATCTTTTTCCATAGTAAAGAGCGGCTGGTAATCCTGAATCACACTGATATCGGTGGTTGTGCCGCCCATGTCTAGGGTAATCATATTAGGTAATTGCATATGAAGTCCGAAATGCAAAGCCCCTCTCACTCCACCGGCTGGACCGGAAGCGAATGCTTCTACTGGTTTTTGTAAGATGGATTTGGCGTCTACAACACCACCGTTAACTTTTAATATACGCAAGGGAGAAAAAATCCCCATCCCTACCAAACATTCCTGTAAATTATTAATATAGTTTAGCATTATAGGTTTAAGTATTGCATTAAGTACTGTGGTACTGGTCCGTTCATATTCGCGGATTTCTGGCAATACTTCGCAGGAGAGGGAAATAAAAGCCTCTGGGTGTTGATCCAAAATTAGTTCTTTAACCCGACGTTCATGACTTGGGTTAAGAAAGGAAAAGAGAAAGCATACCGCATAAGAGATCACACCTTGAGCCTTTAGAATCCTAATAGCATCAATAACTTCCTGCTCGTTTAGTGGCGTTAGAATATTGCCCTGCCAATCTACTCTTTCCATGACTCCTCGTCTTAATTTTCTGGGAATCAGGGAGGCTGGTCTTTCCCAGGCTGCGTCAAATAGATTTTTTCGCCATACTCTTCTGATTTCCAAAGTATCCCTAAAACCTTTAGTGCAGATCAAGCCAACCGTAGCTTGCTTATGTTCAACTAGGCTATTTAGTCCTAATGTGCTGCCATGAACGAAGTAAGATATTTCATTAGGGTCAATACCGGATTTCTTGAGAGCTTCCATTACACCCAATGCCGGATTCTGTGGGGTGGAGGGGGTCTTAACTGACACAAGTTTCCCAGTGTCTTCGTTTATGCCTACTAAATCGGTAAAGGTTCCACCGATATCTATGCCCACTTTGATTCCCAAGATATTCACTCCATTTCAGTCTTCGGTCTCTTCGCGCCAGTACCGTTCATTTATCTGGTTATATTTTTTGGTCTTCCTAGAAATGGTAGACTGACTTACCCCAAGCACTCTTGCGGCACGGTATGTACTACCGTAAATTTGCAGGGCCTTGGCAATCATTTCCTTTTCGACTGAATCAATTACTTCTTGTAATGTTCTCATTTCCCCGCTCTGCTCAGCAATAACCTTATTTTCATTGACCAACATGGTTAACCCGGATTCTGTAGTCGGTTTTCCCGCCTGATATATCTGCATTGGTAAGTGAAGTGGCAAAATGACGTGCTCGTCAGTGGTAAGTACCAGTCGTTCCACCAAATTTTCCAATTCCCGGACATTGCCTGGCCAATTATACCTACATAATAAAGTCAAGCTATCCCCGGAAAACATTTTACCAGTCCCGTATTTTTGAGAATATTTCCCCAAAAATGCAGTTAATAATGCCGGGATATCTTCTGGGCGGGATCGCAAAGGTGGAATTAGGATGGGTAAAACATTAAGCCTATAAAATAAATCTTCTCGGAAGGTTTTGTCAATGATCATCTTAGGTAAATCCCTATTGGTAGCAGTAATAATTCTAACATCTATTTTTTGAGGTTTGGTATCGCCCAATTTGACTAACTCGTGTTCTTGAATAACACGTAAAAGTTTTACCTGTAAATCTAGTGGGAGTTCGCCGATTTCATCCAAAAAAAGAGTCCCATGATCAGCCGATTCAAAATACCCTAGCTTTCCTTCTTTATTAGCACCAGTAAAAGCTCCCGGTTTATAACCGAAAAATTCCGATTCGAGTAATTCGCGTGGAATTGCTCCACAGTTTACTTTGATGAAGTGACCCCTTTTTCCACGTCCGCTTGTGGAATGAATCAGTTTTGCTATTAGTTCTTTACCTACACCTGATTCTCCCAAAATTAAAACAGCTGCATCAGAACTGGACACTTTTATGGCCAAATCAATTATTTCCAACATTAGTGGGCTTTTCGAAATAAGACCGTTTTTGTGCATTATTAGATTGCGTAACTCCACATGATCCGAAGAAAACTCTGCAACTTCGGCTCTGGTGTTTGCCAAGGTCTTGTGTGGTGCAACTAAATCTGTAATATCCTTAAGTGTAGTCACTATTCGGTAGAGTCTACCGTCTTGGTTGAAGATGGGAGTTGCTGTTGAAATATATTTTTTTCCTAGAGCGTTGGTTTGCTTGATCGTTGCCGGTTTCTTTGTTGACATGACCTCCTCTGTGGCAGAATGAATATTTATTCCTAAGTTAACAAGTTCACACACATTTTTATTAACCAATTCTTGGAATGTGCAACCTATAATCCGTTCAGTGGCCCGATTTACCCGTAAGATAATTCCTTCCCCATCACAAATAGCAATTCCGTCATAAGATGATTGAATGATTGTGTTGAATTCTTCATTGTTAATTATATTTATAGAAGCAATTTTATGAATCCATAGAATACCAGATATTAGACCTTCTGTGTTCACGACTGGAATCATCGGGCCTTGAGTTAAGGAAATATCACTTATTTTCTGTTCCTCTCGGGCAACCGAAATTCCAATTTTCATAAACTCAGAGACTAAAGGTGAGTTATTTCTATGCCGACTATTTAGCAAATTCTGTACTACTTGTTGATCTAACACAAAACTACCAATATATCGCTCCTCATTTACTACTGGAGCAGCAGGCACTCTCCAGTCAACTAATATATTTAGAGCTACTTGTATTGTTTGTTGCGGGGTCAAAAGGGGGAACTCAGTGTCCATTAAATCTTTGACTATCAAAATAAATGTTCCTCCCCACGCCTAATAAAACTTTACATTGTAGTTCGACGTATATGTTACTTATCCCTGTAGCAATTGGTTCAAATATTTGAATATTTAATTAAAATACATGGTTTTTTTTGATTAAGCGTTATTACCAAATCAAAACTGAATCAGTCATAAAAAGGTTAATGAGTCAGGAATGACGCCTTAAGAAAATTTTTAAGGTAATAGATTATAAAAAAACGGCATGTTTGGCTTGCAGATATATTCTGAAAATTTTAAATAGTATGCTATTCGTAGGGAGTATAAGTACTATTGATCAGGTAATTCTTCATATAAGCCTTTGAAGAAAATAGGTTGGTATACTATTTGCAATAGTTTGTTTTTATAGCAGGTGAACATATTTTCGCACATCCCAGGGGAATAAAGAAATGGAGGGTAAAAAATTGGGCAAGTACCGTGTTGCAGTTGATGTTGGAGGAACGAATACAGATGTCTTTATCTTTGACGAGCTTTCTGGTGTTATTCAAGTTGCAAAAGTACCGTCGGTACCAACTAATCCGGCATTGGCAATCATTAACGGCATAGAAAAGGCTGGAATTCCCTTGTCAGAGGTTGTTTTATTTTCACATGGTACTACAGTTGGTACGAATGCATTGATTACTCGGAATCTACCGCTTACGGGGATGGTTAATACTAAAGGCTTCCGCGATGTTATTGAAATTCGCCGTTCTATCAAAGAGGACCTGTGGGATGTTTACAAAGATGGCCCTCTCCCGCATGTGCGTCGCCGGGACAGATTGGAAGTTGAAGAAAGGATTGACGCAGAAGGTAAAGTTTTTAAGCCACTAAATGAAGAGGAAGCTAGAAATGTTGCTCGGCTGTTAAAAAAGAAAGAAGTAAAGGCTGTAGCAGTCTGTTTTATAAATTCTTATATCAATGGAGCTCACGAAGCGCGTATGAAAGAAATTCTTGAGGAAGAACTACCGGAAGCTTTTATTTGCACGTCAAGTGAAGTTCTTCCTGAGATTTTCGAACACGAAAGATTCAGTACCACTGTAGCAAACGCGGTTTTGGGACCCGTGGTAAGGAAGTATCTTAAAGAACTTGTGACGCGCCTATCAGATAAGGGGTATGAAGGAGAAGTCTTAGTCTTGCATTCTGGCGGGGGTGTAATGACTGCAGAAACTATCGTTGATTTTGCAGCACGGGTTGCCAGTTCTGGGATTGCTGCGGGGGCCATCGCAAGTTCTTATATAGCTAAACTATGCGGATACCAAAACGCCATCGGCCTAGACATGGGAGGAACCAGTACGGATATTTCCCTCATGTACGAGGGTCATGTGCGGGTAACTAAGGAATGGCAAATTGAATTTGGTTATCCGATTGTTTTCCCCAGTATCGAGGTTATGACCATTGGTGCAGGGGGCGGTAGTATTGCTTGGGTAGACGAAGGTGGATCTTTGCGCAATGGACCACAGAGTGCTGGAGCAGATCCGGGGCCAGCTTGCTATATGAAGGGTGGAACAGAGCCTACCAATACCGATGCAAACCTCGTAATGGGGCGTTTGAGTACTGAATTATTAGCAGGTGCAATGACCATAAGTAAAGATGCAGCAGAGAAAGCCGTCTCAAAAATAGCTAATCGTTTTAACTTTTCCATTATTAAAGCAGCTAGTGCCATTGCTCAGGTAGCTAATGCTAATATGTGTGATGCAGTAAGACTTGTTTCCGTCCGTCGTGGTTATGATCCTCGCGAATTCGTTTTGGTTGCTTTTGGTGGAGGAGGTTCGGTTCATGCAGCTTATTTGGCACAAGACTTGGAAATTCCGACTGTAATAGTGCCACGTTATCCTGGAGTAACTTCGGCGATGGGTTGCCTACTCGTTGATGTACGCCATGATATCATTAAAACTTATCACATGGATGTCACCAAAGCTAGTGCAGAAGAATTAGAAAAAGAATACATTATTCTGGAAAAAGAAGGAAGAAAACTATTAGAAAATAATAGTGTACCTCCAGAGGATATGGAGTTCTTGCGTTTCGTCGACATGCGTTATGTAGGGCAATGGCGTTCATTAACAGTTCCAGTGAATAGGCCGGTTGAGTCATTGAAAGATACTATGCATACTTTCCATACTGAGCACCAGAGAGAATATGCTTGGTCCAGTAAAGAACAAGGTGTGCAAATTTATGTTTTGCAAGTAACAGCTGTAGGTCGAGTACCAAAACCTGATTTGCCCAAATATCCCAAAGGTGGAAATGCAGAGCAGGCTTTGATAGGAACAAGACAGGTTTACTTTGGAGAAACCGGTTTTGTTGAAACAAAAGTTTATCAACGTGAAAACTTACCAGCAGGCGCAACCCTTAAGGGCCCGGCAATTATAGAACAACTTGATACCACGGTCCTTGTCCCGCCTGGCGTAAGAGCTGAAATAGATGAATACCTCAACATAATTATGCAAATCGGAAAGGGGGAGAAATAAATGTCCGATAGAAGCCATTTAGACCCGGTAACCTTTGAAGTTTTAAAGAACAACTTCATTAACTTGGTTGATCAAATGTCTGAACAGATTCTCAGGACTTGCTATTCCTTCGTTATCTACTGCCGTGATTTTAGTTCCGGATTGTGCGATGTTAATGGTGATACGGTAATGCAGGGTAGTCAGGATGTGGCCGTTCATGTTGGGACATTACATTTAACGGCTAAAGCAATCATAGATACGTTTGGCGACGATATACATGAGGGCGATGTATTTATCATGAACGATCCGTATGTGGGTGGAACCCATTTTAACGATGTTAGGATTGTCCGACCAGTCTTTTATGACGGAGAAATAGTTTCCTATATGCTCTGTAATGGACACTGGGCTGATGTGGGTGGTACCGTACCTGGTTCCTTTGATATTACTGCTACGGAACATTACGGTGAAGGCATGAGGATACCGCCAACTAGAATATGGGATAAAGGACGTTATATTTCAGATGTAGCTAACTTGTTAGTGGCGAATATGCGCGTTTATGAAGACAGATTGGGAGATCTCCGAGCTCAGTCTGAGGCTACTCGGGTGGGAGAACAACTTCTTCATGGTCTTATGGATAAATACGGGAAGAGTACGATCCTAAAAGCGTTCAAAGAGTGTCAAGATTATGTCGAAAGAGTTGCAAGCACCAAAATAAGCGCTCTGCCCGACGGATCCTGGGAAGCGGTAGACTATCTTGATATGGATCCGGCTAAAGAGGAAGGATTAATTCCTATCCGGGTTAAGATGACTATTAAAGGAGATAAAGTAGCATACGATTTTACTGGCAGTAATCCTATTATTAGCTGTTTTCTTAATTCAGCATATCCTGCTGCGTTTTCAGCGGTTATAGCTGGTACTAAAACATTTTTTCCGGAAATCCCTTTAAACTCAGGCTTCTATCGAGTGATATCAGCCTACCTACCTGAAGGGTCTGTCGTCAATGCTCCTTGGCCGACGGCGGTCACAGGATATTGTTCTGGTAGCTACGAAAAGATTATGAACGCAATTTTTAGCATATGGTCTCAAATCATATCGGATAGGGCAATAGCTTGTTCCTTTAATCTTGAATACCTTTTAATCGGGGGCTGGGATCAACGGGATGAAAAAAACAACTTTTTTATGTGGTATGACTGGATGGCAGGAGGGCATGGTGGCAGAAGTACAAAAGACGGGTCCAATGCAACTGCACCTCTCTTCGGATTAGGTTTAAGTGTGCAACCTTGTGAAGGACAAGAACGTCTTACTCCGGTATTGACGGATCATCATACCATCGTGAGGGATTCCGGCGGTCCAGGTAAATTTCGGGGTGGTTGCGGTGTAGAAAAAGGTGGTACCCTTTTAAATTTAAATCGTACGGTTATGTCCTACTGTTGTGACCGCTCTCGTTCAATTACTTGGGGGATTAATGGTGGCCTACCTTCTAACCCACATGGAGTTCGTCTGAATCCGGGTAAAGAAAATGAACGTTATCTGGGAACCATGTTTTCAAATGTTCATGTTAAAGCGGGTGACTCCTTTACTAGACCTTCAGCAGGTGGTGGCGGTTTAGGTGACCCTCTTGAGAGAGATCCTAAACTAGTTTTGGAGGACGTAATTGATGATTATGTTTCAGTGGCGAGGGCCATCAAGGATTATGGAGTAGTAATTAAAACTATTGATGAAGAGCTGGGTGAGTATGAAGTCGATTGGGAGGCCACCAGGAAGGAACGGGTTTTTATTCAAAAAAACCGTAAAACATGGATGACAGAAGATCCCTATGTGGTACGCGAAAGATACATCTCCAAGGAAATAGAACAACTTGATGTTATCCGTCGTTACGGTGTAATTTTAGACTGGCAAACCAATGAAGTCTTAACTGAAACGACTAGAGAATACAGAGCAATGTTAGGTAACAGAACAATTGCTTATTGGAAATAAAAAATTTATTAGCCAGAAACAAATTTTAACTGTTTAGTGCTTTAAATAATGAGCTGAATTCATCTCGGATGAGCGTTAAAAGAGAATCCTTATATTAACTGATGTTCAAAAAACCTGCTAAAATACTGAATACTCCCTAAAGACGGTCAAAAAGGTAGACACACAGAAAGTTAATCAACATATGCCTCTAGCGTCTGTGCCACTGGGGCTAGAGGTACTTTCCTGTGCCTCAGACAATTTGACTTTTGGTGTAAAACCCGCATAGTTGTAGAGATTTTACTCAGGTTCATATGCCTAAATGTTATTTGACCTCGCACCTGAGTTCATCAAATCTAAAAAAGGGGGTTAAGTTATGAGTTAAATAAATTGAATATTCAATTATCTGCTTATTTAAAAATATTAAGGAGGTCGTATTTATGGCGAGCGGGAGTCTAAAAACAGATGATAAGGAAGAAATGAAAGAAGATTATGCTTTACGCAGAGTGCCACAACATTGGCGCTTACCTTGGTATTCGATAATGAACGTTGCCTTAGGGGTAGCAACTGCAATGGTGTTTATGCAGATGGGCAGTCTTATGGCAATTGCTTACGGAAGTATAAATGCAATATTGGCAGAAATTTATGCAACGGTGGTCGGTGGGATTCTGGCCATGGCGATAGCTTATTCAGCAGCTAAGAGCGGTCTAAATGTTAATTTAATGTCACGTGGAGCCGGACTAGGATTTACTGGTTCTTCGATAACTTCTTTTATATATGCATTAAACTTTATTATGTACGCTGCTATTGAGGGCAGTATCATGGCTTATGCTATTAATGCTTATATCCCGACAATTCCGGTTTGGCTTCTGATGATTACTGTTGGTTTGGTAATTATTCCTCTCAACTGGTACGGTATGACACAACTCGATAAATTTCAAAAGTATTCTATTCCCATCTATGTGATCTTACTGATAGTAGGAATCATTGCCGCAGCTAGAATGGATTTGCCACATTCATCTGATTGGTTAACATTTTTACCAGCTGGTGGTGCAGTTGGAGGAGTTGGTCTTTTAGCTGCAATTGGAGTTATGAATGGGCTAGTCGGAATTATGGCTTTATTAGTTTCGGATTACGCTAGGTTTATTAAACCAGAAGAGCGGAAAATGGGCGTTTTTGCAGTAGGATTTATTCCCCAATTCGTAGCCTTCTTTCTTAGCGGTTTAATTGGGGTTTGGTTCGGTGTGCGATTTGGTGAAGAGAACCCGGGCAAGTATTTCGTATACGCCATGGGTTTTTGGGGTGCAATCTATACAATACTTACACAACTAAGAATTAATGTTACAAATCTTTACAGTGGCTCGATGTCCCTAGCTAATTTTTTTGCGCGTATTTTCCACTTTACCCCAGGTAGGGTATTTTGGGTTGTGGTTACATCGATAACAGCAATTGTAGCAATGTTGGCAGGTGCCTTAGAGCATCTAGGACCTATGCTGACCTTCCAAGGTGTATTCCTGTTCGCCTGGGTAGCCTTGTTAACCGCTGATCTCGTAGTTGTCAAAGGTTTATTAAAACTAGGACCCATACGTCTCGAACACAGGCGTGGACACTTACATGAATGGAATCCTGTAGGTGTCGTTTCTCTGGTTGTATCAAGTGTAATAGGGTGCCTGATGGCTTTTAACATGTTTGGCGCTTTCTGGGCTTCGATTTCTGCTTTCGCCGCGGCAGTTATAGCTTTTGTGCTTCACATAATAATGGCAGTGGCTACGCAGGGTAAATATTACGAAGCACGTTCAGTAGAAGAAACATTTAGTTCCAATGTTATTGAAACGAATCAATTCGGCGAAAAATTGGTTAAGTGTGATAAATGTGGTCATCCTTTTATTGCAGAAGATATGCTGAATTGTACTTATTACAATCAGCATTATTGTTCCCAGTGCTGTGCTGAAGCTAGTTGTTCAACCGCTTGTCAATCTGGGGCAAACTTAAAAACTGCTTCTTTCAAAGCTTAAAAATTAATTTAAAGTTTATAGATTAATTTTAAGACTATCCTAAGATACCTAATTAGTCGTGTTATAAAGAGACGATTTACGGATGAGTTCTTGGGGTGGTCTTTCTTTTATGAAAATAATACTATTACCAGTTCATCACATTTGTTGAGAAGGAGGGCTAGAAAATGAAGCAAACACAATATGATGTGATCCTTGACAGGTTACCAGAAGCAGGCTCGAGACCGGGAGTGCTTTTTAGGCAAGCTGGCGACGGTTTCCTTCAGATCGAGTACGAATTAACGCCTCGGTTTAACTTAGTTGATTCCTTTAGAGTCTTAACTATTAACAATGTTGTTAAGAATAAGAATATCAAAGGGCTTTTTGAATCAGTCCCAGGTATTAGGACTAATTTGTATCATTTTGATCCAGAGATTCTTCCCGTAAATAAACTCATTTACGAGATTAAAGAAATCGAAGAATCTGTGGCAGACGTTAAAGATATTGAGTTTGAGTCAAGACTCATAAAACTACCAATTGCGTTTGAGGACAGCGAAACCAAAAAATGTGTAGAGAAATATGTTAAAGAAGTAAGGCCAAACGCGCCAAATGTCATAAATAATTATAACATTGAATATATGGCCATGTGCAATGGTGTTTCTGTCACAGAGATTAAGAGAATGGTATGTGGAACTGAATGGTATAACAGTGGCAACGGTTTTTGGCCGGGGGGCGGATTTTTTTGGCCATTAGACCCAAGGTGCGCCATAGTAGTACCCAAGTATAACCCTCCCAGAACATAGACTCCGGAAGGCACTGTGGGAATGGCCCTTGTCTCTATGTTTATCCTACGGCTACGGGCGGTGGGTACCAGGCATTTGGGGAACGATTCCAATCTTTCAATTCAAACAGAAGCATCCTATGTTTAAAGTAAGTCCTACTTTTTTGAAGGCTGTAGATCGTATTAAGTTTTTCGAAGTTCCAGTAGAAGAAATCTTGAGAATTTATTCTCATGTACATGAGGAAATAGATTACGAGTATGATATCAAAGTTAGCAGCTTCAAAGTACAGGATTGGTTAGATTTTTACGATTCTGCCGAAGTACAACGAAAGGTTAACGAACTACTAAGACCTAACGCTAAACGCAAAATGACCAATGCATTGGATTGAGAAGCTTCAAATACCCGGTGAAGAAGATTTGATTCTGATCGTACAGCCTTCGATATATTTAAATTTTTTACCGCTACTTGTTTACTCATTTGAAATGTCCTTTCTGTTTTAAAGTATAGTAGGTGGCGCCAACCTCACTTTCATAGATTAAGACGGAATTATATCAAGGAGGATAGCGATAAATGATAAAATTCTTTATTGGTTTATTTATCCCTATTTAACCACCCTCCGGATGCGTCCCTTTTTTGCTTTGCCAGGCTACCTCATTTCCCCTATTGAGACAGAAACCCCGGAATGCCTGCTTCTGACTTCCAGGGTTTCTTTGCATCTATGGCAATTCCATAACTACTGATTTAAAGATTCACATTCTGTGACACTTCTGAACTAATAAAAAAAATAAGTTTGACACTATATATGTTATTGACACCAACGTGTTATTAACACCAACGTGTTATTGACACCAACGTGTTATTAACACCAACGTGTTATTGACACCAACGTGTTATTAACACCAACGTGTTATTAACACTATAATGTTAATAACATGTTGGTGTCAATACGATAGAGGTGATATTATTGAGTAGATTAAATTATGGCCGTCATTTACCGGCATTTATATTGTTGTTTTTAGCCAAGAAGTGTGCGCACGGTTCTAAGCTTCTTAATAAGATGAAGGAATCAATGCCATATATTAAAGCAGATGGACCTGCTATTTACCGAGCACTTCATGAATTAGAAAAATCAGAGATGATTGAAGCCTGCTGGGATACAACAAATCCTGGTGCTGCAAGAAAATGCTATACAATAACTAATAAGGGACTTGAGCAATTGAAAGAATTTAAAAATGATATTGAAGAAAGAAAAAGAAATTTTGAACACTTTCTTTCAGAATTCGATAGATTAGATTTAAAAGAATAGGAGGTGCAACGTGATTTCAAGCGTTATATATTCAGTGGCAGGAGTTTTACTTCTGATTTCGTTTGTTAAAGATAAGGAAAAGACAAGAAAAAGCATCAAAACCGCATGGAAGTCATTTGAAAAGCTACTTCCAACTGTGGTCGCCATGATGCTTTTTGTTGGAATAACTTTAACAGTTCTTGATAAAAATGTCATTACAAGCTTGATTGGAACAGAGTCTGGTAGAATGGGTGCAATAATTGCATTAATACTTGGGTCCATTGTAACAATTCCAAGCTTCGTAGCATTTCCTCTTGGTGGGGCTTTACTTAAAACTGGGGCAGGTTATATGCAGGTTGCCGTACTAGTTTCAACAATTATGGCAGTTGGGATTGTAACGCTTCCTGCAGAGATAAAATATTTCAATAAAGATATCGCTGTCAAAAGAATTTTGTTATCTTTTATTACTTGTGTAATATTTACTGCTGTAATAGGAATGGTGATGTACTAATAATACCCATTTAACCGTGGCAAAAGGCCCTTACAAACCATGGGGCTTGATTGGATTCGCTCACTTCAAAGGGTACCATTTTGGTACCCTTTGAAGTGAGCGAATCCACCTGTCGACGGACTAAAACAAATCAATCAACATTGTAAAAAAAGCAGTCGAGAATAAGGCTTTTGAAAACGGTACCAGTGACGGATATATGGTGCCTCGACTAATAATATAAAAGTCCTAAATATTGGGTATACACCATAACACCTCGCTTTCATCACCTAATTCGGCGTATGCGTCAATTCGAAAAGCACCATGATCTTGCGATCCAAGAAATCATTTTCTCTTTCGAGCATCTCTATTACAGCTTTCCCGCTTCCGTTTTGAATTTTACCAGGGAATGCAAACATCTCCATGGCGCTTACTGAACCATCCGAGCTAGCAACTGCGGCCTGAGTCATTTCTTTCTCAAAAAATCCTTCTGCATTGTCATTCACTTCTCCCAATTTCATGTGGAAAAGGAAGAAAGGTTCGCCAGGTTCCAATTATGAGCAACACAAAATCCCTGCTTGATTCTTATATGAATACCAGGAAAATCTGCACAGGGATGGCAGATGCCGAAAGTCTCTTGTTTGTAAACCAGAAACGTCAGAAATTGTCCCGTTGGGGAATTTCTTACATTATTAATAAATATGTTGAACAAGCAAAAACGGAGACAGCTTTTACTGTCCGTTTTCCAATCACACCCCATATATTTTGCCACAGCAAAAGCATGCATTTGCTACAGTCCGGTGTCAACCTAATATATATCCGAGACTTTCTGGGGCACAGTGATTGTTCCACAACCGAGGTCTACGCCAGGGCCCACAGTGAGATGAAACGGAAAGCTATTGAAAATGCATATCCAGATTTAGTACCTGAGGGGCTTCCGAAATGGGAAGAAGACGGTGATTTAATGATGGCTGAATTCTTTATGTGACTAAAAAATATTATGGGGAGTGTTTTCATGACAAAGGCCCTAGAAATAACATTTTCGGGTAACACTCCCCATAACCTGAGACTCTACATAATGGCGAAGTGAGTGCAGCCCTGTACGTAGAAGTTGAAACTTGGCAGGACAAAGGCACCCTTTGAGTAACTTGGAACTAGTCCAAACATCTCAAAGGGTGCTTTTGTCGATCTTAGGTTAGTCACTGAGACTAAAGTGGGTTTCCCAAGAATTCGCGATGAGCTTGGTCAATGGATTTACCTAATTTATCTACAAGGTCAATAATGTCCGCTTCGGTAATGATCAACGGAGGGGACAATTGCAATCCGTCATCAATTAACGGTCGCAATGCCAAGCCGTTTTCCCAAGCAATAGCAGACACACGCTTGGCAAATCCTAGGGCAGAGTTAAATTTGGTCCTGTTTTCAGCATTTTGAACGAGCTGGACGGCATTCATCAGTCCTAGGCCCCTAACTTCACCAATACAGGGTAACCTCAAGTCACGGATGAGTGAACGTAATAGTTCGCCTTTCTCGTGGGCA
The DNA here is from genome assembly GCF_000802135.1 of Desulfosporosinus sp. BICA1-9. Lineage (NCBI taxonomy): Bacteria > Bacillati > Bacillota > Clostridia > Eubacteriales > Desulfitobacteriaceae > Desulfosporosinus > Desulfosporosinus sp. BICA1-9. The sequence goes on along the minus strand of NZ_JUEE01000221.1, from coordinate 23,904 downwards.
TTGGCTACGAGGTTTTCTTGTTCAATGATTTCGATATTCTTTAAGGCAACTGCACAGGCTACTGGATGACCACTGTAGGTATACCCATGCATAAAGATGCCGTGGTTTCTGATCGGTGTATAGACTCTCTCTGAGATCCCGACAGCTCCCATAGGAATGTATCCGCTGGTAATTCCTTTCGCCATCATCATAATATCGGGTTTTACTCCCCAATGCAGCATGCCAAACATCTTACCTGTCCGACCAAAGCCCGTAATCACCTCATCCGCGATAAATAAGACGTCATATTTATCGCAAATTTCCCGTACTCGTTGATAATAGCCGTCTGGCGGAACGATTGCACCTCCGGTTCCGATGACCGGTTCGGCCGTAAAGGCCGCAACATTGTCCTGGCCGAGTTCGAGTATTTTTTCCTCAAGCGCTCCTGCGCATTCAAGATCACAAAGACCGTGTTCTTTTCCCCAGGGACAGAAGTAACAATGAGGATGCTCAATGTGATGGAATGATGGGACTAAGGGTCTGAATCCATCCCAAAAACCAGGTAAACTTGTCGCGCTTACTGCCCCATAAGAAACCCCGTGATAGGCTTTAGTCCTTGCAATGATGTGATTCTTGTTAGGCTTCCCTTGCAAGTACCAAAAGATCCGGGCCAGTTTGTAGGCCGTATCATTAGACTCTGAACCCCCACTAGTAAAAAAGATCCTGGGATTATCCATGGGGATCATTGTAGCTACTTTTTTTGCCACCTCAATGGCTGATGGATGAGAATAGCCATTGAAGGTTTGAAAGAAAGACAACGTTTCCATTTGGTTTTTGGCAACCTCGGCCAATACCGTTCGGCCATATCCTACATTGTTTAACCACAGACCCGCTCCACAGTCTATATAGGTCTTACCCTCAACACTTTTAACCCGAATTCCATCGCCTTCAGCAATAATCTTAGGTCCACCCCATGATTCCATGTCGGCTATCGAACTTGTTGGATGCAAAAAGTATCTCATGTCATCTTTTTTCATTTGTGCTATTTGATCTTCGGTGTAAACAGTCACCATTACCATCCTCTTTCCTTTTCATTACGTAAATGTTTAACATTGCAAAGTCCGTGCCACTCTTGCACTTTATACAGATTTTCAAGATAAAACTAATATTAAAGCAACACACTCTGCAGATTTGCATGTGTATTATGTATTCAATTATCTAGTAAACGCTATAGCTATAATCGCTAAGCAATATCCTAATTGCATTATAAAAATGCAATCAGGAATTCTATTAGGGTATGCAAAAGCTATAATACAGTATAATGGGTAAAATAAAGATAAATTAATCCATATAAGACAACATTTGCTGTAAATTCGACAATTTAATTTATTGCTAAAAAACGAACTATAGATTAGCCTATAATTAATTAAATTTACTTTAAGGAAATTCTTTTAATTTCTTCTCAGAATAATGCGCATAGGCATTAATACAATGTGATTATGCATTTGATTCAATTCCTCATTAATTCCTCACTAATTTAACAACTATGCAATAATGATCCCTGAATTACATTAAATATTAATGCAAGAATGCATTTTGTTTATTTTTAAAAAACTGAATTTTCCCATAAAACAGACAAATAGTAGCTATATTGCAATCTTGTAAATTTGGCACACAAGTTGCAAGTGTTATATAACGGACCGGAGGTGTTGAATTGGTGCAGTTTGAAGCAGGATTTCAAGAGATATATCATGGAGTGCTGATGGTCGATTCTAATGGATACATAGTAGGATGCAACAAGGCCGCTAAAGAGTTGCTGGGGATTAATGGCGATGTTGTAGGGGAAATGGCCAGAGAAGTGCTTCCGGATTCTGCCATGTATGAGGTGTTGGAAACGGGAATTCCTGTTGTCAATAATAAAGTTGACATTGGAGGAAGAGTTATACTTTCTAACCATAAACCGATTTTCGAAGGAACTAGAATTACCGGAGTCGTCACATCCTTTCAAGACATCACCGATCTTGATGCTGTAGTCCAAGAATTAGAAGTTACTAAAGAACTTAATAAGGAATTGGAGGCCATTTTTAATTCTTCTTATGACGAAATTTTCGTTACGGACGGAGAGGGCGTCACCCTGAGGGTAAATAAAGCGGGTGAACGTTTTTACGGAATGAAAGCGGAAGAAATTATCGGCAAACATGTAACCAAATTGGAAGAATTAGGACTGTTTTCGCCCAGTATTACCCCTCAAGTTCTGAGAACAAAAAAACGATCTACGTTGATACAATCAACCAAGAGTGGGAAAAAAATCATCGTAACTGCCAATCCTGTTTTTGATGAAAAAGGCCAGATCATTCGAGTAGTTACGAATTCTAGAGACATAACCGAATTAAGTAACTTACGCCAGCGCTTGGAAGATACTGAAAAGTTGATGGATAACTATCGAACTGAAATTGTGAAGTTGCAAAAAGAGCGTTTAGATGCATCAGAAATTATCAGCAAAAGCGCAATAATGCAGCAGATCTTAATACTAGCCGGCAAGGTGGCAGGTGTAGATTCTACGGTGCTGATCGAAGGAGAGTCCGGTGTAGGTAAAGGTGTTGTTGCGTTAAAGATTCATCAATTAAGTAAGCGAAGTGAATATCCGTTCATAACCATTAACTGCGGCGCAATCCCTGAGAACTTAATGGAGTCAGAATTATTTGGGTATGAAGGGGGGTCCTTTACAGGGGCCAAAAAAGAAGGGAAGAAAGGACTCTTTGAAATGGCCGGTACTGGAACGATATTCTTGGATGAAATCAGCGAATTACCACTTAATCTTCAAGTGAAGTTATTGCAGGTTATCCAAGAAAAAAGGTTAAGGCGAGTAGGAGGAAATGACTACATTGATATTAATGCCAGGATTCTGGCTGCGACAAATCGCAACATACCTCGACTGGTTAAAGAACGAAAGTTTAGAGAAGATCTCTATTACCGATTAAATGTCGTACCCCTAGTTGTACCACCTTTGCGGCACAGAAAAGAGGATATCCCAGTCCTGGTTGAGCATTTTTTAGAAGGGCTTCGAGAAAAATATGAGATTTATAAAAAAATGGCTCCGGAGACGATGGAGCTCTTGATAAATTACAATTGGCCCGGTAACGTACGAGAATTAGAGAATTTAGTCGAGAGAGTTGTAGTGACCGTTGATGCTTTGGAAGTTTTACCGATGCATTTGCCGGATTATATATTACATGGGGATGGTACTTCAGCAAAAGTTTTCGTATTGGACATTTGTCCTTTGAAAAGTGCCACTGACGAATTAGAACGGCAATTACTAAATAAAGCATTAATCAAATTCCAAAATACTTATAAAATGGCAGATGCTTTAGAAGTTAATCAATCGACGATTGTTCGGAAAATGCACAGGTACGGTATTTTCAAAGAGAATGTTCATTTGCAATAAGATGAACTTAGATATTTAAACTAATAATCGACCATTCTTCTAGCTAACTAAGGCAGTTTTTAAGCCTTTTAATAAAATTACCTTGGTTTATATATAAGTAGTTTTGGAAAACAGGAAAGGGGTGATGTAGTAATCCATATAGGGAGGATTTAAAGCGTAATCACGCTGAGTTGCTACTATTATAGATAATAGAGGAGGAAAAAATCTATGTTCAAAAAGGTCACAATTAAGCGTGTCTTGGGATTGGCGATGATTTCTAGTTTATTGGTATCTTTGGCCGGTTGTGGTAGTACTGGTACAGCAGGTACCAGTGCGAGTACTGAGGCAAGAGACTATTACAAAGTCGGTGTCATTACATCTTTGTCGGGTGCTGAGGTCATCGGTGGAAATATCACTAAATATGGTTACGATCTTTGGGAAGATACTGTGAACAAAAAAGGTGGTATTAAGGTCGGAGATAAAAGTTATCAGGTTAAGCTTGTCTACGCGGATGACCAAAGCGATCCTGCTGCAGGAGCCAACGCTGTGGAACGAATGATTACTTCCGAAAAGGTTGATTTCATTCTCGGACCGTATACCAGTGGTGTAACCAAAGCTGTAGCCCCAATTCTCGATAAATACAAAGTCCCTATGATCACTGGGTCTGCCGAATCCCCATCTATTTGGACACAGAAATTTGCCTATACCTTTGGTTCTGTTCCGGCTGCTGACTTGACGGCAAGTTCTCCTTTGGAGACATTATCTAAATTAGCAGATCCGCCCAAAACAATCGCTATCATCGGCGTAAATGATGCCTTCTCCAAAGCAGTTGCTGAATCATTTAAAGCTGCTGCCGAGAAAAATGGTATGAAAGTTCTTAAGTATGATGTTGTGCCTGCCGGAACGGACTTTACTCCGTTAATCAGCGCAATCAAACAACTGAACCCAGACGTGCTGGCAGTAGGTGGCCATGAAGCAGAACATATGGAAATTATCAAAGGATCCAAATCTCTAGGGTTTATGCCGAAGGCATTTGTCATGCATTATGGGATTACAAACCCAGACTTCACCAAGAACCTTGGCAAAGATGCGGACTATGTATATGGCGCGGCAGTATGGACGCCTGATCTACAATTAAAAGACGACCTATACGGAACTGCTCAGGAATATGTGAAACTCTACCAAGCAAAATATAATGCCATTCCGGACTATACTGCAGCAGCATGTTCAGCGACGGGTCAATCTTTTTCAGCTGCCTTGGCTAAGATCGGAGCAAAACCACCACTTTCTGATCAGCAAAGGGAAGAGTTAACCAAAGCCCTTGAACAAGTAGAAGTTAATACCTTCTATGGGCCGATTAAATTCGCAACAGAGGGCAACTGGTTCCATAATAATATTGGCTTAAAAGCCTTAACGATCCAAATGGTTAAAGGGGAGCAAATCATAGTCGGTCCTGCAGATATGAAGGCAAAAGATGCTATCTACCCTGTTCCTGCTTTGAGCGGTCGCTAAATAAGTACAAAACTTCTAGTTTGAGGAGCCGGGATGTCCCGGCTTCCTCAAACTATAGGAGAGGAGATGTTTTATGGGATTATTTACGCAAACGTTGATCAACGGAATTCTAATCGGTGGGATTTTCATAACCATCGCTGTTGGCTTCTCAATTTCTTATGGAGTTATGCACATAGTTGACTTTGCCGTGGGCGAATGGATTATGTTAGGAGCCTTCACTGCTTTTTGGCTTAATATGTACACAAAGATCGACCCATTACTACTAATACCGTTTATTGCCCTTTTTTTCGCTTTGATTGGTTACCTATTTCAGCCAATTATTCAGAAAGTCGTCAATATTAAGCACAGAAGTGCTGCCATGATGGCCTTAGCCTTTACGTTTGGCCTTTCGACGTTATTAAGAGGATCAGCTCTGACACTATGGGGTTTTAACAACCGTAATCTAGTTTCAGTGTTATCCGAAATGAATATTAACCTGTTTGGCATTACGGTTCCCGCTATTAGAGGGGCGGCTACAGTGTTTTCAATTATTGTGACGGCGGCGTTTGCCTATTTCCTTTATCGTACTAAGACTGGGATTACCATACGGGCTGCCGCAGAGGATAAGACGGTAGCGGGTTTAATGGGAATTGACGGTCATCGCATATCCCGCTTAGTTTATGCTATTTATGTTGGCTTAACTGCTATGTCAGGTGTCTTTATCGGCTGTATTTTCTCCGTATTCCCAGATATGGGTTTGCGCTATACCGCCTTCGCCTTCTTTGTTGTGGTCGCGGGAGGAATGGGTTCTTTTTCAGGCGCAATCGTAGCGGGCTTGATGCTAGGGTTAATATCCAGTTTTGTTTCGGTCTACGTGGGGGGAGCCTACGTATTCTTGATCTTATTTTTCATCCTCTACTTAATCCTTGTATTCCTTCCTAAAGGTATTCTTGGAAAAGGCTGGTAGAAAGGAGAGGTTAACTTGTCGATATCAAAGTCTTTTAGCCCAGTTAAAGTAATCCTGCTGCTCCTTTCTATGGTCCTTTTATGCATTTTGCCATTCTTAGTTTCTTCCTTCATTTTGCGAATTGCAACCGGTATCATGATGTGGATTGGCTTAGCTTTAAGCTGGAATATGCTGGGTGGTTATATGGGTTATATAAGCTTCGGTCATGGCGCTTCCTTTGGGGTTGGCGCTTACATTGCAGGCATGTTAATGACCCAGTTGCATTTGCCTTTTTTTATAGCGTTAATCATCGCTGGAATTCTAACCTATCTTTTCGCAGCCATCGTGGGATACCCAACCTTACGTCTGAGTGGTTCATATTTTGCCATTGGCACCTGGGCCTTCGCGGAAATGATGCGTCAATTGGTTTTAGTCTTAGAGATAACAGGTGGGCCAGAGGGCTTGCGTTTGCCACCGATGCTTAATGACAATTTCTTTTATTACGTGATGTTCGGCTTAGCGTTACTTGTTTTCCTTGCAGCGTATTTCTTTTTCGAACACAGTGATTTTGGTTTAAAAGTAAAAGCAGTCCGGGAAGAAGAAACGGCAGCCCGCACTTTAGGGCTCAACACTACATGGGTTAAAAATCAGGTGTTTGCCATCAGCTCAATGTTTGCTGGAATCATTGGTGGTGCCTTTGCTTACTGGATTACCTTTATCCACCCAGACAGTGTTTTAGGACCGCTGATTGCGGATCAAATGGTTATTATGGTTCTCTTAGGGGGTATTGGTACCTTATTCGGACCAGTCATTGGCGCAATTGTACTCTATGTAGGAAACCAATATATGTTGGTTATGTGGGGGCAAAGTTCAGCCTATCTAATCATCCTTGGGGTAGCGATTTGTTTAGTTATTCTGTTCTTGCCAGAAGGACTTATGAGCTTACCCAGAATTCTCAGAGGGAATCGAAAGGGTATATTCGCACGCTTTTTTTCAAAGTCGAAACAATCAAATACCTAAGTGTTATGTAGATAAGCACTGAACAGAAGGGGGCCTGACCATGGAGTTGCTGGAAATCAAAGAGCTGAACCATATGTTTGGTGGTTTGAAAGCTATTGCCAATCTTAATATTAATGTTAAAGCGAAGATGACCTATGGAGTAATTGGAGCGAACGGAGCCGGTAAAACGACGTTGTTCAATCTAATCACTGGAATTTACCATCCTACGGCCGGTCAGATCCTCCTCGATGGATTAAGCTTGGTTGGTAAACAGTCTTTCGAAATCTCTCGCCTTGGAGTGGCTAGGACCTTTCAAAACTTACGCTTGTTCAATGACCTGACGGTTGTAGAGAACATTCATGTTGGACAAATCTACCGCAGGGGGCTAGGGAAGCTTAAAACTAAAGATTTATCTGCAAAAATTGATAGTTTGTTAAACCTCTTTGGACTTGATGTTCGCGCGGAGGAAAAGGCTGGGAATTTGCCGTATGGTATGCAGAGAAAGTTAGAAATCGCCAGGGCACTGGCTACGGAACCAAAGCTATTGTTGTTGGACGAACCTGCTGCAGGTATGAATCCGCAAGAGGTACAAGGTTTAGTGGGCCTTATTAAGGAAGTCAAGAGACAATACAGCGATATAACCATCGTCTTGATTGAGCATCAGATGAAATTAGTGGAAGGTCTCTGTGATTATGCTACAGTCATGAATTTTGGCCAGGTTATTGCTAACGGGACTGTTCAGGAAATCCAAAATAACCCGGTTGTGATTAAGGCATACTTGGGTGAAGCGGAGGTGGGTTAATGGCCAGAATTATGGAAGTCGAAAACCTGGAAGTTGTTTATGGCGTGATTAAAGCGCTGCAAGGGATTTCTTTTTATATCGATGAAGGTGAAATTGTAACTATCATTGGAGCAAACGGCGCCGGAAAATCGAGTACCTTACGGGCGGTTTCAGGGATGGTGCGCCCAAGTTCTGGCAAGGTAATGTTTAAAAATAAGGACATCACAAATTCTCCCTCTCATTTAATAGCCCGTCAAGGATTATCTCATGTTCCAGAAGGGCGAGGCATGCTAACAAAATTAACGGTTGAAGAAAATTTGATCTTAGCTACCTATAACAGAAAAGATAACGCCAAAGTTAAAGAGGATATGGCAGATGTCTATCGACAGTTTCCCCGTTTGTCCGAACGAAAGAAGCAAGCCTCAGGCAATCTGTCTGGCGGAGAACAGCAGATGTTGGCCATCGGACGAGCTTTGATGACCGGAGCGGACACCTTACTATTAGATGAACCATCCATGGGCCTCGCCCCATTAATTGTTAAAGAGATCTTCGCTGTGATCAAACGCATTAATCAGGCTGGAAAAACAATTTTACTTGTCGAACAAAATGCCATTACCGCTCTCCATACTGCTCACCGTGCTTATATACTAGAAAATGGTGCAGTCCTTAAGAGTGGTAAAGCTAGTGAATTAATAGATGATCCCCAAGTAAAAGCTGCCTATTTGGGAGGGCACTAATGATTCAATAATGAAAGAGTGGTCATAAAATGAGTAATTTTACTGAAGACAAAATAAAAATTGAAGTCTTAAACTCCCAATGTAAATTGTACCAAGCAGGGGATCAGATTATTATAGACGGGCCTTTAATCGATTTTGATAAGTCAAGTAAGGTATGTGTCACGGCACTTAATGCTATGTACCCTTTTGTATTTGCTCTCCGCAAGAAGGTCACCCCACAGGCGCTAGGGTTCGATGGTGAGGTAACTGTTCAGTGCCCCGACTTTTGTGCTCCTGTAGTGTTTAAATTAATTCCCTTTACGGACTAATCATCTCGGTTGCGATCAAACAATTCAAACACTCATGCGGAATAGTTATAGTCTGAGTTTAAAGTATATGGGGGAAAGGCAATGAAAGGTTTTTTCGGGAAGCTATTGAGGATTAATCTTACGACTAGGACTTACGTTGTTGAGGAGATTTCGGAAGATATATTGAAAACTTACCTTGGGGGAAGGGGCCTAGCTTCCTACTTACTTTTAGAGAATCTCAAGACCGGAATTGATCCGCTCTCAAGGGATAACAAGTTGATTTTTGTTACCGGTCCCGCTACAGGTACTGGAATGTGGGGTTCTAGCCGATACGGCGTCTTTAGTAAATCCCCTCAAACAGGATTATATGGGGAAGCAACTTCAGGGGGCAAGGTCGCGCCTCAGATGCGAAAAACTGGCTACGATGCGATTATTTTGGAGGGAGTTGCAGATATGCCGCTTTCTCTAGAAATATCCGATCAACAGGTTGTGTTCCGAAATGCCAGCGATCTCTGGGGTAAAGATACCTATGAGACAGAAGATAAAATTTTGGCGGAGGTTGGAGTGCCTGAAGCCCAGGCTATAGTTATTGGTCCGGCAGGGGAAAATTTAGTACGGTTCGCTTGTATCGAAAATAACTATTGGCGTTCGGCTGGTCGCACGGGTATGGGCGCAGTAATGGGCTCGAAAAAAGTCAAAGCTATTGTTTTCCACGGTCAGGCCCAAGCCGAGATCTCTGATCCGGAACTGCTCAAGGATTTAATTAAAGCCTTGACGGCCAAGGCTAAAGGAAATGTTGGTGTTAAAGCGTATCAAACTTACGGCACCACCCAGATGGTTAAAACCATGAATTGCGCAGAAACTTTCCCGACTAAATATTGGTCCGAAGGGATTTATGAGAATTGGAGAGACCTTAGTGGAGACACCTTACTCGCTGAAAATGAGGTCAAACCGAATGCCTGTCCCTCTTGTTTCCTAGCCTGTGGTAAGCTGACAACGGTCACTAAAGGCAAGTATAACGGGCTAAAAGTAGAAGGCCCTGAGTATGAGACTATATACGCTTTTGGGGGACTTTGTGGTATCGGCGATTTAGCCGAGATCCTCTATTTAAACGATCTATGTGATCGGTTAGGGATGGATACGATCACCGCAGGGAATTTAGTAGCCTTTACTCAGGAAGCTGTTCGACATGGTAAAGTCGAAGCCAACTTGAATTATGGTGACGCAAAGGGTGTAGCGGACTTACTTGAGGATATCGCCTATGCAAGAGGCCTGGGAGGGATCTTGTCCCAAGGGATTAAACATGCCGCTATAGTTTGGGATCTTGAGGATATTGCCATCCATGTCAAAGGTTTGGAACCTCCCGGCTATGACCCCCGGGTGCTTAAAGGGATGGGACTTGCTTACTCCACTTCGGCTAGGGGGGCCTGTCATCTAAGGGCAACCTTTTATAAGGCAGAGTTAAGTGGGATGATCGATCCTGCAATCACCCAAGGTAAAGCCGAAATGTTCATCGATTTTGAAAATAGGTTGACGCTTTTGAATACCCAGATACTATGTGTCTTTTATAGGGACATGATGCTCTGGCCAGAGCTTAGACAATTAGTTAAAGCGATTACCGGTTGGGATTATACCCAGTGTGAACTCGAAGAGATAGCCAACAGGATTGTCACGTTAACTAAGGTTTTTAATCTCCGCGAGGGTGCTAACAGGGAGCAGGATACTCTCCCGAAGCGGATGTTTAAGGAACCGCTGAACGAGGGCAGGGATGTTATCACAGGGGAAGAACTAGACTTGATGCTCGACGACTATTACAGATTAAGAGGGTGGGATAATCAAGGACGACCATCTGCGGAACTATAACTTCATCAATCATTAGCATTGAATTTGCTTAATGATTAAGGTATGATTTAAATAGATGTTAAACACACGGGGGGTAGATCGGATTGATCGCGTGGACTCTAAATTCATGCAGGCGGGTGAAACTCCCGTACTCCTCGCCAATAGATTCGCTCTCAAGGCAAAAATCCTTCCCTCGCTCGGGTCTGGATTAGAAGATTTTAAAAAGGTTCGGTGATATTACACCGAGCCTTTTCTTGCTATAAGCTAAAAAGTATAGCCGCTATAGTTAGTGGGAGGAAAATTTATGCTTAAGCTTCTTGATTTAGCTTCTCAAGATTTTATTGTAAGTCCAACTTCAAATAATTTATGGTCGCTTATTGATAGTATTACAACACAAAATAAAAAGTTCGTTATTACTTTTAACGATAAATGTGTTGTAGGTATATTAACGGCGAATAGTTTTTTGCGCGAAATTCTTGTAGCTAAAGAGACAAATGGATTAGATGAGAGAACTACAATAGCTGAGCTAGAGTACACTTTAACATTTAATGTAGTCACAGAAGATTTCCCAGTTGCTAAGCTGATTAATTTTAATACTGATGTTGTCGTAATAATAAATAAAGAATCTTATCCTATTGGAATCATTAATAGAATTGGCATAATAAAAAAAATGTTAGTGGATTATTGCGGCTGTCCCCCTGATATTCAACAAACCATGCAAGAATACAAAAAAATATTTGAAGATATTGAAGATGAGATATTCGTCACAGATCAATTTGGCTATGTTTTACGTCTTAATCCAGCTGCAGAAAGAGTAATTGGAGTAATAGCTGGTGATGTAGTTGGCAGACATGTCAAGGAGTTAGAAAAGGAAGGGGTTTTTTCCACAAGTATTACCATGCATGTCCTCCATCAAAAGAAAAAGATTAATATGATTCAGCTTTTGAAATCGGGTAAGACTGTCATTAGTACTGCCTTTCCCATTTTTGATGAAGAAGGAGAAATTGCTAGAGTTGTTAGTACTTCTAAAGATTACCAAGAAATCACAAAATTAAAATCTGAACTAGAAAAAAAGGAAACGGAACTTGAAAGGAAAAATCAAGAAATAAACACTTTGCGTGAGGAGATCTTTTCCAATGTTAACTTAATATATAATAGTAAAGAAATGGCCAAAGTAAGGGACACAGTTTATAAAATAGCTCCCATTGATTTAACAGTATTAATCCAAGGAGAGTCTGGCGTTGGAAAAGAAGTTATCACGAAAGCTATCCATTATGCAAGTCTAAGAAGTGATCAACCTTTTATAAAGATTAATTGTAGCGTTATCCCTGAAACCTTAATTGAATCTGAACTTTTTGGCTATGAAAGTGGGGCTTTTACTGGCGCGACTAAGGGCGGTAAAATCGGTAAAATAGAATTGGCGAATAATGGAACATTATTTTTAGACGAGATTGGTGAACTACCACTTTTGATCCAGGTAAAATTACTTGAGTTTTTGCAAGACAGGGAAATATGCAAGGTCGGTGGTACAAACAAGATTAAAATAGATACTAGGATCATTACAGCAACTAACCGCAACTTGCAAAATATGGTCAATGAGGGCCTTTTTCGCAAAGACTTATTTTACAGACTTAATGTCGTCCCAATTAACATACCGCCCCTGAGAGAGCGTAAGGAAGATATTCCTGCCTTAGTAAAGTATTTTCTAGAGATATTTAATAGCAGATATGGAATGAATAAAACTATTGCCCCAGAGGTAATGCAGGCTCTTTATACTTACAGTTGGCCAGGCAATGTAAGGGAATTAGAACATGTACTTGAAAGGGCAGTAATTATAAGTGATATGGAGGTAATTACACTAGCAGCAATGCAGAACTTTCTTGAATTAAAGACGAATAATAAAAAGGTTACATGCACGGAAATAATGCCCTTAAAACTTGCTAAAAGAGAATTGGAAGAACAATTAGTAAAAAATGCTTATGATATTTATAAATCAACGTATAAAGCTGCTAAAGCATTGGAAATTAATCAGTCAACTGTTGTTAAAATTTTAAAAAAATATCGTTTAAATTAGCGGGTTTATATGATAGCCATCCATAAGATAAGCTTTTAGGAGATAACTTTATTGGCCTAAATGCTGTTTATAGACTTATAAGCAGATAATATTGATGATAATGAAGTGGTTCGGTGATTTTGACACCGGGCCTTTTTTATTTTCTAAGCTAAAGGCTAACCTGTTTGAGAAAGATGCTTGGGGATGAATAATTTCATTATTAGCCAATGAAATTATTCATCAGCTAATAAAATAGTCTATTTGCTAAAAAATTCAGAATTTTAAAACGTTGTCATATAGAATGATGCCAAATTTCATTAATACACTGTGTTAATAGAAATGAAAAGAGTTGTGGTTCGGGTAAAACCGACAATTTATCCATTGGCATAACTTTTGCATCGCATTATAAATGTTAGTTTCTGCTAAATAAGTTTACCAAACGTTCTATTATCAAAATCATGAATAATCAACAAGGAGGAAACATGAATGAGTGAATTTTTCACACGGTATGGTGATGGTTCTCCGACGAAAGTAAGTGCAGATGAGATGCGGCGCGATCTTGAAGTGGGAACTAATGATGCGGCTGATCGTGGCAAAATCCCTGCGCTTAGTCAAAGCGAGCTAGATCATCTTTTCGATATTTGCACGAGGCCGGACAAGACCGTGAGTGTACAGCGAGGAGACGAAGTGGTTGTAACCTTTGATGCAGGAACGTTAAAGCTACCGGTTCGGGCAGGCGTTCCGATGGATCGATCTACTGCAATCCTTACCCATGAAAGGGCGTTTTGTTCCGATAGTATGGAGTTAGCTCATGTTGATTACAGTTACAAACAACTGAAAGCCATTATTCACGAAGAGACAGCGGCCATGGAACACGTTCAACTTAATACCATTATACCAATCTTTTACGGAGCTATGCCAAACCTTGGCCTCTATACAAAGCCGGATGGTCCCATTGAAAATTGGTCTGAACTGCTTCCACTAGCTAAAATTTCTGAAGCAAAAGCAGCCCAAGAAGAAGCGGTGGAACATGCGATTAAGGATATGGTTTATGTGGCTAGTCGTATGTATGAAGCTGGGGCAGACGGAATTAACTTTGACACAGTAGGGGCCTCGGGAGATGCTGATGTTCTAGCTTCTTTGAAAGCTGTCGAAATTCTTAAGAAAAAATATCCCGACATTGCCATTGAGTTCGGAATGGCGGGTGAGTTTATTCTCGGTATGCATGGAGATTTGTACTTTGACGGAAAGCGTTTAGCAGGACTCTACCCGCATCAACAAGTAAAAGTGGCGGAAAAAGCTGGCGCCACAATCTTCGGGGCAGTCATCAATACGAATAGTAGCAAGACATTTGCCTGGAATCTCGCGCGGACCGTTACCTTTGTCAAGGCTTGCACGGAAGCAGCAAACATACCTGTACATGTTAATGTTGGTATGGGAGTAGGCGCTATTCCTAATTCTAACACTCCTGCAGTCGATGCTGTTTCGAGGGCGGATAAGGCCTTAGTCGAGATTGGCAAGGCAGACGGTTTATAGATAGGTCATGGGGATCCTTATGGTATGGCAATAACTCATGAGACGTCTGCAGGCATGGGCGGAATACGTACTGCTGGAGATCTGGTAGCACGTATGCAAATGGCTAAAGGCATGAAAATTAAAGAAGCAAAAGAATATGTAGCTGGTAAACTAGGAATCTCGACCTTCGAACTATGTGACGAGGCCGTCATGCAGGAGATCAGAGAAGACCTGGATATCGGTCACGTTCAAGCTCGTGATGGGGCTTCAATCGGGATTCAAGCTAAATGTAACATCGCCAAATTATTGGGAATAGAAATTCGGTCGGTAGAAAACTTTAAACGAATGACTGGCTTAAGATAATCAGTTAATCAGATTATTGGGGAGGGTTAGCAGTTGAGTATTGAAGATATTATTTTAGAGGCTAGGGAGACCATCTTGCAGTGTGATCAAGCGAGAGCTGTAGGATTGGCAGAGCGTACTCTTGCAGAAGGGTATGATCCTGTTGAAGTTATTAGTGCGGGATTTAGCTATGGGATAAGAGAAATGGGAGAACTCTTTGGCAGAGGAGAAGTTTTCCTTCCTCAATTAATTATGTCTTCTGAAGTCATGAAGGCGGCAGTGAAAATTTTAGATGCGGCTATTGTTCAGAGTGGAGTAGCCCAATATAAAGGAATATTTGTTATAGCTACGGTTGAAGGGGATGTACACGATATAGGCAAGGGGATTGTCATATCTCTCCTAAAAACTCAAGGTATACAAGTACACGATATGGGTCGAGATGTTTCCGTTGTCAAAATAATCGAGAAAGCACTTGAAGTTAAAGCGGACATTATTGGTACCAGCGCTTTACTTACCACAACGTTAATGAGTCAGAAAAAGCTTGAGGACGAGCTTCGTAAAAACGGCTTGCGTGAGCAATTTAAGACAATGGTCGGTGGAGCCCCAGCTACCCAACGTTGGGCCGACCGCATTGGTGCGGACGCTTATGCTGAGGATGCAGCGGAAGCAGTAACCAAGGCACTTTTGCTCTTGAAAAGAACCTAATAGGTCAAGAAAATTAACGGAGTTTGTGGAGGTGAGTGGATTGAAAAGGAACTTATTTGCGGGAGCAAGTCGCCAAGAGGGAGTAGGGCTTAACCTGTTTACCGAAGACGAACTATATGCTATCCACTGTTCTACTTTAGATGTCCTGAAAAATACAGGGATTAAGGTTGAAAGTCAAGAAGCAAGGGAGATCTTCGCCAGCGGAGGAGCAATAGTTGACCACACATCACATATGGTTAAGTTTCCTGCGTATTTGGTGGAAGACGCTATCCGTTCTGCTCCAAGTTCAATTTTCCTGGCAGGTAGAAATCCTAAAAATGACATGATTTTAGAGGCCAACCGAGTAGGATTTACAAATTTCGGTGAGGGCATTCGAGTGATTGATCCATATACAAAGGAGTACAGACAAACAACCAAACAAGACGTTGCAAATACAGCGCTGGTGTGTGACGCAATGAGCGAAATCGATGTTTATGAAAGAGCGGTTGCAGCTCAAGATGAAAATGCCCTAGTTGGGTCACTTCATGAAGCTGAAGCTTACTTTACGAATACCTCTAAACATTGCTTTTCTGGCGCCAGTAATGGCAAAAACTTTAAGAAAATAGTAGAGATGGCGGCGGCTATTGTTGGAGGTATAGATAAGCTCAGAGAACGACCAATTTATAGTACGATCGTTTGTCCTACTAGTCCTTTGCAGTTGGTTACGGATTGTACAGAAGTAATTATCGAGGCTGCAAAAGCGGGTATCGCTGTCAATATTCTGTCTATGGCAATGGCGGGCGCATCATCACCTGTCACCCTGGCAGGGACACTGGTGACCCATAATGCTGAAGTCTTGAGCGGTATTGTCTTAAGCCAGCTAACGGTTAAAGGGGCTTCGGTAATTTATGGAAGCTCGACAACGATTATGGACTTGAAATATACGACAGCCCCTGTCGGATCACCGGAATGTGGAATGATTAATGCCGGTGTCGCCAAATTAGCTCAGTACTACTTATTGCCGAGCTGGGTTGCCGGTGGATAGGCAGATAGTAAAGTACCCGATGCTCAAGCCGCCCACGAAAAAACCATAACAGGATTATTGGCTGCTCTAGGCGGAGCAAACCTAATCTATGGTTTGGGTATGCTTGAACTCGGCATTACTTTCGATTTTGCGCAATTAGTCATGGACAACGAAATGGCTAAAATGATAAAAAAATCTGTCTCAGGGATTGCGGTGAACGAAGAGACTTTGGCTGTGGATGTCATCAAGCAGGTAGGAGCCGGCGGTGAATTCGTAACCAATGAGCATACGTTCCGTCATTTTAAGACAGCTCACTCTCAGACAAAATTAATCGACAGAAGAATGAGGGATACTTGGTTGGACATGGGGGGCAAGGATTTCACGGAAAGAGCCTATGAAGCAGCAATCTCTATCCTGGAAAACCATAAACCAGACCCGTTGCCAGCAGGTGTCGCAGAAAAGCTCCGCAAGATTGTGGAAGATGCAGAAATAGAATATGGAATAGTAAAATAACCGTCTCTAATGGGAACTAAGTAATGGACACGGAATTAATCAAGTTAATAGAATTGGACCCAGATTTAGGAGGTGTTAGGGATGGCAAATGAACTACTCGATAATCTCATCGAAGCAGTGGTCGAGGGGGACCCAGAACTGGTGGTTGAATTGACCGAGGAAGCGATCAGTCAAGGGATCGAGCCGTTAATTATTCTTAATGAAGCATTGACCAAAGGTATTACGATTGTTGGAGACCATTTTAGTACTGGACATTACTATTTGCCGGATCTTCTTTTAGGTGCGAAAGCTATGGATGCGGGCGTAAAAAAACTTGAGCCTTTGCTCGTGGGAACGGCCCGTGAGTTTTATGGCAAGGTATTAATGGGGACGGTTCAAGGTGACTTGCATGAGATTGGGAAAAACATTGTCGGGATGATGCTTAAAACCTCAGGCTTTGAAGTGATAGACCTGGGAATCGACGTGCCAGCCAATAAGTTTATTGAAAAGGCTAAGGAGCTTAAACCTGATATCATAGGCATTTCAGCATTGCTAACTACAACCATCGGCAGGCAAAAAGAGATTATCGAGCTTTTAATTGAAGAAGGTTTAAGGGACCAAGTTAAAGTGATGATTGGTGGGGCTCCGATCAATGGAGCTTGGGCAGAAAAGATCGGGGCTGACGGTTATGCTGAAGATGCTTTAAGCTCAGTCGTAATTGCAAAAAAACTTATAGGCAGGGCTTAAAGCGATTGGAGGAAAGACGGATGAAGTTCGAGCTTTTAGCGGACGAGGAAGTATCTCAAATTCATGAAGCGAGCTTGGAAGTCCTTGAGACAATAGGAATTCATACAACATCTGAACGCTTTAAGAAGTTACTGTTGGATAACGGGTGCAAAGAAGAAAAGGGTCGAATTCTTTTTACTCGGGAAGTGATCGACAAAGCTCTGAAAACAGTGCCCCAAGAATTCAAACTCTATGGCAGAAATAACTCACCTGTTTTGGAAATCGGACAAAAGAAGGCTTATTGTCAAACTTGTGTCGGTACTCCGTCGATGATGGATTTAGAAACAGGTGAAAAACGGGATGTTACGGTAAAAGATCTTGAAGAGTATACAAGGTTGGCAGATTCGTTGGAATTCGTAAATATTATTTCTCCCATTTTCCCGAGAGATGTCCCTCAAGAAATAATATTAACTTATGAAACGGCAACCCTGTTGCGCAACACTTCGAAGCCCTTAAGTATTTGTATAGAATCGGCACGTGAACTGCCCTATATCATTGGGCACGTGAACTGCCCTATATCATTGAACTATTAGCACTAGCAGCAGGGGGAAGAGATGCTTTAACGGAGAAACCAATCGCTATGATTCCTATATCTCCGTTAAGTCCACTCGATTATGGCTTTGACCCAGCCGAGGCCCTAATAGACGTTGTTGAAGCAGGATTACCGCTAGGCGTTGAACCTTGTCCAATGATGGGTTCAACGGCCCCAATGACGATAGCGGGTATTGCTGTTCAACATAATGCCGAGATTCTAGCGGGGGTTATTGCCAGTCAACTGATCAGAGCTGGAGCACCGGTGACGATGTCCTCCAGGGCAACCTTCATGGATATGCGTTCTGGAGTGGGTCTATGGGCTATGCCAGAAATGGGTTTGGCAGGAGCGGTAATGAATCAACTCGCCAAGCTGTATAATATTCCCTGTGCACCGGGCGGTTTCTGTGGTGCTTCGAAAATTGCCGATGCTCAGAGCGGATACGAACATTTATATAATGCTTTAATGGAAGCTTTAGTAGGAAGTGACATCATTGGCTCAGCTGGTTCTCTAGACAATGCCTTAACTTCGTGCTATGCAATGCTAGTTATTGATAACGAATTGTCATCCGTCATTCAAAGGACGATTAAGGGTGTTGAAGTCTCGGAGGAAAAGTTGGCAGTAAAGGTTATAGCCGAAGTCATCGGAACTCAGAGTAATTTTCTGGAACAGAAACATACTCGGAAACATCTTAGAGCCGGTGAGCTATGGCTTCCACCCCTCGGAGATAGGCAAACCTATGAAAAGTGGGCAGACAAAGGAGAAAAGATCGAAGATAAAGCACGCGAAATCGCCAAGGCTTTGATTTTGGCTCATCCAGGTTTAAGAATCAGCTCTGAGATTAATGCTCAATTTGGACTAGTACTGGAACGAGCCCGCAAAACGGAAATCGGAAGCTAAGGACAAAGAGGGGGTGAAGGCTAGTGAAGTTTGACTTATTTTCAGATGATCAACTCCAGCAGGTTCATGAAGCAAGCATGGATATTTTGAAGTCAATTGGCATTCATACCAAGTCAAAGAGACTCAAGGATTTACTGCTGGAGCATGGCTGTCAGGAAAAAGACGGAAGAATTGTGTTTAGTCAGGATATCCTTGACAAGGCACTGAAAACTGCGCCTTCCGAATTTAAACTATACGGACGAAATAATGACCATGTAGTGGAGATGGGAGCGAAAAAAGCCTACTCCCAAACCTGTGTGGGGACTCCTTCAGTGATTGATATTGACACCGGTAAAAAAAGGGACGTAAAACTTGTGGACCTTGAAGATTTCGTCAGATTGACGGACGCTTTGGAGTATATCAATATTATTTCGCCCATTTTCCCGAGGGATGTTCCCCAGGAGATCATTGTTTCGGTAGAGACGGCAACGATGTTGCGCAATACTACGAAACCCGTGCGAATCACAGCAGAATCTTCTCATGAAATGAAATATATTCTTGAATTATTAAGGGTAGTCGCCGGCGGGGAAGAGATGTTGAGAAAAAGGCCACTTGCCTATATTGAGGTATCTCCAATTAGCCCGTTAGAGTATGGCTTTGATCCTGCCGAAGCAATGTTGGATATAGTAGAAGCCGGGTTACCCTTAGGAGTTATACCTTGTCCCATGATGGGTTCGACAGGGCCAATGACCTTAGTGGGTACGGTAGCTCAACATAATGCGGAGATCTTAGCAGGGGTTGTTGCCAGTCAACTTTTAAAACCAGGTAGCCCAGTCATTATGTCCCCTCGAGTCACCTTCATGGATATGCGTTCTGGTGTCGGGCTATGGGCTATGCCGGAGATGGGTCTAGCCGCTGCCGCTTCAGTTCAACTGGCCCGTTTTTACGGGATACCTTCTACTGCAACGGGTTACTCTTGTGCTTCTAAAATAGCCGATGCTCAGAGTGGTTATGAACATTTGTATAATGCCCTGATGCCCGCTCTGATCGGAACGGACATTATAGCAGCTGCTGGTTCTCTGGAAAACGCTCTCACGTCATGTTTTGCCATGTTGGTGATTGATAATGAACTATCTTCAGTGATTCAGAGGACGGTCAGAGGAATTGAGGTTTCTGAAGACAAGCTGGCAGTGAATGTGATTGCTGAAGTGATCCAATCCAAGAGTAATTTTCTGGAACAAAAGCATACCAGAAAACATCTTAGGGCTGGTGAGCTTTGGAAACCCAACCTTAGCGACCGGCAAACCTATGAGAAATGGTCCATAAATAAAGATAAGGTCGAAGAAAGTGCTAGATTAAGAGCTAAAGAATTACTGGCAACCCACCGGGTTGAACCTCTCAGCGTGGAGGTCAATGCTGAAATTGATAAGATCTTGAAAAGAGCCCAAGACGATTATTTGCAGCGGACGAGCAATATGAAATAAAGAAGCATATAAGAGGGGGATTTCCAAGTGAGTAGTTTTAACGAACTAGCGGATGCGGTTCTTAACGGTAATTTCCAAAAAGTTAAAGAAATCACTTTAGAAATGATTGATAGCAAGGTCGATCCCTTACGCATTATCAACGAGGGTCTTATTGCCGGAATGAATATAGTCGGCGTCAGGTTTAAGGCAGAGGATATGTATGTTCCGGAAGTGATGATGTCAGCAAAATCCATGGCCTCTGGAATGGAGTTGATTAAGCCTCTCATCGCAGAATCAGATATGCCCACTGCAGGGACAATCGTCTTTGGGACTGTTAAAGGTGATCTTCACGACATTGGCAAGAGTCTAGTTTGTATGATCCTGGAAAGTGGTGGATTTAAAGTCATTAATCTTGGCACAGATGTTTCACCTGAAATGTTTGTGCAAGCGGTTAAAGAGCATAAACCTCAAATCGTCGGATTGTCGGCTCTTTTGACAACAACCATGCTAAATATGAAAACTACCATTGAACTATTAATAGAAGAAGGTTTACGCGACGGAATAAAGGTGATTATCGGTGGAGCACCCGTTTCCCAGAGTTTCGCGGACGATATTGGAGCGGATGGTTATGGAGCAGATGCCATGGCAGCCAAGGAGTTATGTTTGCAACTAGTTGGGTAAAAATAGTTAGAGGAGGAATGAAAGTGTTAATAATCGGCGAGTTAATCAATACAAGTAGAAAGTTGATCGGCGAAGCAGTTGAGAAAAGAGATGCCGACTATATTAGAAAAATAGCTGCGGATCAAGTTGCTGCCGGGGCGAATTATGTTGATATTAATTGCGGCACGATGATCTTTGATGAGGTAGAGACCATGGAATGGTTAGTCAATACTGTTCAGGAAGTTGTTCAAGTGCCTTTATGCATAGACAGCCCCAATCCTAAAGCAATTGAGGCCGGGTTAAAGCTCGCTCGTAACGGCCAATCTCTGATAAACTCTATTACCGGTGAAAAAGAACGTTACGCTGAGATCCTTCCTTTAGTTCTTAACTATAAGACGAAGGTTGTAGCTCTTTGTATGGATGATAACGGAATGCCCGAGACGGCCGAGGACAGGATGGCTGTAGCCCAAAACCTTTATCAAAATTTAACAGAAGCAGGAGTCTCTGAAGATGATATTTACTTTGATCCCCTTGTCAAACCGGTAAGTACGGGGGATAAAGCAGGGCAGGAAGTCCTTGATACCATAAAGTTGATAAAGCAGAAATATCCAAAGGTTCACATGGTTTGTGGCTTAAGTAACGTTTCCTTCGGTCTTCCGAATCGAAAAATGCTTAATCAATTCTTTATGATTCAGACGATGACGATGGGAATGGATAGTTATATTTTAAACCCACTTGATAAAAGTATGATGGGTGCTGTTCAAGGTTCACAGACTCTGTTGGGAAATGATTCGTATTGTACTGGTTATCTAAATGCCCATCGCAATAAGCTTTACGAATAAAGTTCGTTCCAAGAAGATAAATCTTATGCCCTTGTGCCGTTTCGGCTTTAATGATTGTTTCCCCATTAACTAGGGGAAATAATCATGGGGAAAAGAAGTCTTCTAGCAATAATTATCTAAAAATTATGAATTGATGTGTAATTGCTCAAATGGTCAATGTTTAAGGGGAAAGGCAGTCAAAATCGTCTAGTTCAAGCTGTTGTACATGCCTTAACGTACTGCTTCCCCCTTAATCATACCGGTGGTTTTAACGAGGGTCAGCAAAATGTAAAATCGCTCCTCGCTAACGGGTAACCATCGGAAATACATCTCAGCAATGAGAGGAAAGTGAGGTATAATTAACAAGTACAACTACTATCAATAATTGGCTAAACCTGAAAATTTGTTTGGGGAGGGAAATTAATGGCAAAACCACAACTCGACCACAAAGTGTTTTGGCCCGCTTTTATAGTAATTTTCGGTCTTTCTTTAGCCCTGGTTTTAAATCGCGAGGCTGGTTCAAAAGTTGCCGATGCTGCTTTAGCTTGGTCGACTTATAAACTGGACTGGCTCTTCCAAATAGGTACTTTTATGGCGTTTGCTTTCTTAATCTGGATAGCTTTCGGTCGATATGGCAACGTCAAACTAGGCGGACCTGACGATAAACCAGAATTCTCCACATTAAGCTGGATCGCGATGTTATTTTGTGCTGGGATTGGCTCCAGTTTGATTTATTGGTCCGTGGCTGAGCCTATCTACTACCTACAAGGACCACCGTTTGGCATAGAAAAAGGTGCTGCCGAAGCAGCCCAATGGGCACTGACCTATGGCATGTTCCACTGGGGGTTTAGTGCCTGGGCCCTGTATTGTATCCCCACTTTGCCGATTGCCTATGCTTATTACGTCCGTAAGGATACTAAACTGAGGGCTAGTACAGCCTGTCGTCCTCTCCTTGGAAATAAAGTTGATGGCTGGATAGGGAAGGTTATCGATATTTTAGTAATGTTTGGTATCGTTGGTGGCTTTGGTACTTCCCTAGGCCTTGGGGTTCCCTTATTGGCGGCAGCAGCTTCAAGTTTGTTTGGAATAGAACAGTCCATGGGCTTAAATATGGCAATACTCGCGATCTGGACACTGATCTTTGGTTTCAGTGTTTATACAGGCCTTTATAAAGGAATTAAGATCTTAAGTGATATTAATGTTTATCTTGCTTTTGCTTTGTTAGCAGTAATTCTAATATCTGGACCAACCTTTTTTATCTTGTCAGTATTCACTGACAGTGTAGGAATGTTGTTAAATAACTTTTTACGTATGAGCTTTTATACCGATCCCATCGTGAAGAGTGGGTTCCCTCAGTCATGGACAGTATTTTATTGGGCGTGGTGGATTGCCCTGGCACCTTTTATGGGTTTATTCGTCGCTAGGATTTCCAAGGGACGTACTTTAAAGCAACTTATCATGGCTGAGTTGTTTTGGGGAACTTTAGGTTGCTGGGCTGTCTTTGGAGTCTTAGGTGGTTATACTTTGCACCTGGAATTTGACAAAATTCTGTCAGTCGGCAAGATCATGTCAGAGAGCGGAGGTCCAGCCGCCATTATAGCGGTCATAAATACATTGCCGATGCCTCAGGTTGTTTTAGTTTTATTCCTGCTCTTAGAATTTGTCTTCCTGGCCACCTGTCTTGATTCCTCGGCCTATGTATGTGCCACTATGGCGACCAAGGAACTGGCAGAAGATGAACAACCGGCTCGTTGGAACAGAGTTGTCTGGGCTTTAGCTTTAGCGGCTATAGGTGTTGCGGTTCTATCGTTAGGTGGTATGAATGCAATACAAACATCCTCTGTAGTCGCGGCGGTTCCCCTAGTGTTTGTCCTAATTGTCTTAACCTTGTCTTTTATGAAAATGCTTAGAGAAGATCATGGTGTAGAATGTAGCCCGAAAGAAATAACGATCCAATCTCATAAAAATAATAATAATCTATCGGCTAAATAGTAATAACGAATCTATTGCTATAATCAAGGTGCGAAAACAAATTTAGATAAAATCCTTTAAACAGAAAGGCGAAATGCATGTAAGCATTTCGCCTTTACTGTTTAAAAGATTTTCCAGAAGGAAGACTTTCAATAAAAAAAGTGTTTGACAAGAATATTCAGAATAAAGTAAAATT
>NZ_JUEE01000220.1:0-11550 GCF_000802135.1 Desulfosporosinus sp. BICA1-9 | reverse complement strand
CTTGGTGATTTCATATGCTTCGCTTTCGCTGATTCGTTTGGTCTTATCGCAATCCAGGCAGTGGTCTTCGTTACCCTCTTCTGTGAATTTTTTAAGTCCTTCAATTGCTTTTTTCTTTTCATTATGTACAATGCTTAAGATTAGACTGGTATCAGGAAATGTGGCAGTATTTCGATCCGCTTTGTAATAAGCAGTGCAGCTGCTCCATTCATATTCCTCTGGTTTGCTGATGATGGATGCTTTGACGGGATTTTTGTGGATGTAGCGAATGACTGTCAGTAGGTATCCGTCGTCCTCCACGCATTCACTCTTAAATCGATCTTGAAACACGTGTCCAATTCTTTCGTATTTCCAGTTGTACCAGTAAGCGTAACTTATACCCAAGCGTTTCATAAACACTGATATATCGCCATAGTGTCGCTTCTCACCTAAAATGACGGCGTGTATCTTGCTGCCAATGGCGGAAGAAATGTGCTGACAACATGTCAATGCCAATAGAATTCCAACGTCAATACATATCCCTCAGAATGCCTGTTAATGTGGATAAAGAAAAATCCCCAATACACACATGCCAATCTATGTGTATATTGGGGATAATGTGGATAAAACTTACATAGCAGTACCACGTTGCCTTTCGGCATCCGCTAAAATTCGCCCAATTTGAGCGTCCTCCACGACCTCACTTCCGTTACGTTTGGCCTCATAGAGGGCATGAATACAGATCGTGTTAATTAGTCTAGGAATGCCCTTCGTCTCCGAGTGGATTAGACCGAGAGCACTATCTGCAAAAACGGGGGTGGTAAGCCCGGCTTGCTTCATTTGGTGGCGGATATAAGTTGCGGATTCTTGAGAAGTAAGACCACCTAAATGGTATTGAAGATGAATACGCTGGGCAATGGCCTCGTATTTGTTCATCCGTAAGATCCTGCGCAACTCCGGCTGCCCGACAAGAATGAGCGAAAGTAAAGAGGCTGAGTCCATTTGGTGATTTAAAGCAAACCGAAGCTCTAATAGCATGGTCGGGCTGATGTCATGAGCTTCATCAATAATTACAACCAACGATTTATCCCTCTGAAGAGCTCTGTAGTTTAAGACTTGTTCGAGCAACAGTTTCGATTTAGATAGGTAAAAATTTGGTTCTTCACCTAACCCACGCAATAAATCTCCATAAAAATCACGAGGTTTCATGCCCGCCTGACTTAGATAGATCACCTGGTACCGGACAGGATCTAATTCTTGCACAAGACGGCGAATAAGGGTGGATTTACCGCTACCTACTTCTCCAGTAAGTACGCCAAGGCAGGAGTTTGTAACCATTAACTTCAAGCGTGCCAAGGCTTCAGCGTAAGCACCTGCCTCAAAGAACATATCTCCTTGAGGTGACCGAGAAAAGGGGATAATTTGGGTAGAACTTGGCAGATCATTCATGGGTTGCCTCCTGCTTTGGTCCGAAATTCAAAGCTTCTTGGGCCCAGGTGCTACGGCGTTTGTCCTCCGCTAACTTGAAAAAATTCAACCCAGACACAGGGGCAACTTCTTGCTTTTCGACCTTGGATCTCGATTTGACGCGTTCATGGATACTGCGATTTAAATCGAGAAGCCGAGCATCGGGTAGCCGTTTTCCTTCATGCCAAACTTGCATAACGCTTAGATCGTAGGGGTCGAAGCGAAGTGTGACGGTTTGACTAGAAAGGTGAGACGGAACCTCGAAGATATTACCAAAGACGCTGACACAACCCGCCTTATCCACCTTTCGCGATTCTTCCCACAGGAAGATCTCAGTCAGTTCAATCATCGATACCCTGCGCATGGTCCGTTTAAGACCAGCAGCCCTATCCTTAGGAGATTGACCGGTGCTACCGTGTTTACGTAAGTGGTAGTAGCCTTCAAGCCAGGACGTAAAGGCCTCATTTAACTGTTTTAACGTCGAAAGACTACCGTTTCCAATCTGCACATGGGCCTCTGGTCTGAAGCTTGTATCAATAAATCTGAAGAACCTCTCAATTTTTCCTCGACCCATTGGTTTGTACGGACGCGAGTGAGATAGCTTAATGTTTAACTTGGCACAGATCCGGACCAAATGGTGGGAAGAGAAAACGCTCCCATTATCGCAGTAGAACTGAGAGGGCACTCCGTGGCGCAAGATCGCTTTTTTTAGGGCATCTTCTAAACGAGGCAATTTCTCATCCCAGTAGAATTCTCCGTGGACGATGGCCCTAGAGAAATCATCAATGATGGCGAATAACATCGCTTTTTTACGTTTTTTTGGATTGAGTGGGTCCGGCAAATAAAGGGTATGTTGAAAATCTGCCTGCCACATGAGATGAACATCCTCCACTTCGAAGCGCCGATGACCTCTCGATGATTCCACTGCCTGCAAGAGTTCCTGGCGACTGACACCCGCCTTGCGCAAGTGCCGGGATAAGGTACTCGGGGCAAGCACTCCCTCGGAGGCCATACCGCTATGTTCTAATAGGTAGATAATCTGCTCCACACTACGCTCCGGTCGTTCACGGCGTAACTCAATTGCCTTTTGTAAGACGGGAGCCGGTAAGGCTATGGCGTTTTTCTGAGGACGTTTTTTGGGTTTAAGCCCTTCCCAACCCTCTTTACGGTAGTTTGCCATAAAGCGCTCAAGCGTGCGCACACTAACATGAGTCTTGTGACTGCCAGGAATAGTGTAACTGAGCGCGGCAATTTGAACAAGCTGACGCTTCAGCTCTCCGGGAATCATCGGAGTCTGACGAGATACAATCGGTGCTATTAATCCGTAACGAAACGCTGCCATCTGTTCATCTGTAGCAAAATCCATGGTTTCTCACTCCTTCAAACATAAATTTAGGCTGGGGTTACCCCTACCGCTATTCTGCCTGAAAAAGTTTCGCCACACCATGGACAGCTTTTGTGGGATGAAGCTATCCGACCGTCACCGCCCGTGAGCGTTTAATCTGGTAGAGCCAAGCAAGAAGTCCAATATTCATGAATCCCGGTATTGTCGATCTTACTTGCTCCCATGACCTAAACAACCAGGACCATTCTCGGGCAGGTTTCGACGGGCCAACAGGGATTTTTACGTGGGGCAACTTCTCTAAGATAATCCGCCATTGTTCGGATGATGAGTCTCTCAGTTCATCATGTATTGATTTGCTCCATCGCCAAAGAGTCTTCTCACTAAACTCTCCCGCAGAGGTTACCAGATCCTCCGCTATTTTAAGCAAAGCCACCCCAGATAACTGTTGATGAATCACTGCTTCTTTGACGTCCCATGCCGCCTGATGATGTTCCATCACAAAGTTAGGAAGTAACGAGGTGGCTCTCCCACACTTGATACATTTAAACCGGTAGATGGATATGATGAACGCTTCTAATAACGTATACACTGTTCTTTTATAACTTCCATGTTTATGCAACATCACTTTTTCAAAGCAGTGGGGACACATCATTGGACGCAAGTGATTTGGGCAACCATTAATAAAGCCTTTAATATAAGACTGGACAGTCCAGATTTCTTCAGTTAAACTCATATTGGTAGTAACCAATGGGAAAGAGGAAACGAGGCTGGCCGGCCAATGATGTTTCCTCTTTCTTTATCCTTTTTTAAGATTGTCATGTGATCTATTTAGCCGCATGACAATCATTATCTGCTAGAAACGACAAAGAAGGCAAGAAAAAACGCTCACTTTAATGCCAATTAAAGTGAGCGCCCACACCATAGTCTTCTCTTAGCAATAAATGAACGTGATTGGTCATCAAGCAATACCCTAGTACGCTTACCCCGCTTTCTAGTGATACCTTTTTTGTGGTTTCCAGGTATCTCTGAAAATCATCTTCTTCGTGAAAAATATCCTGCTGGCCGATTCCCCGTACTATAACATGGTAGATTCCTGTTTCACTCTTCTTTCTTGGCTTCCTGGGCATTCCTTCACGCCCCTTCTTCCCTTTTCTCAGATTCTACCATGCATTCTAATTTGACACAAGAGAACCGTCCCCCCGTGTGCCCCCCGTGTGCCCGTTTAACCTGTAATTATTTATCATGCGCATTCGTAGGATATTGCGCAACAAAGGAATATTCATATCAATATATCCCCTATGGGGGAGATAGCTAAAGGTAGATGAATGAATTATTTATAAACTCATCTATTTTTTTGGCTCTATTTCAGAGAATCTTATTCTCGCACCATGCTATAATTGGTATAGAAATGGTAGAATGTTTAATTTTCCATAAAGTAATGAAGAATATAATAAGTAGCCGGGAGACAAAGAAAGGGGTATGAAATGAAAATAAAAAAGCTTATTAATTTTACAATAATTATCTTATGTTTATGTCTTGTCGTAGGTGTTGGTACGTTTATCTACAATACCATAAGTAGTTATGAAATCAGTAACGATTTTGTAAGTGTTCCACTTCAATTCAACCCCGATGACTCGTCTTCAACTTATCAAATGAAGAATGCTCAGGTCACAGTTTATGGCGGTTTTGTAAAAGGCATCCAAAAGGGTAAAAATGGTACTGAAAGCCTTGTCATAAGAGCATTATCCCCCCTACCGACGATACAAGTAAAGGGTAGTAATGCTGCTGACATCTTGTTATTGATTGAAAATATAAACCCTGATTTTTATGTAAAAAGCATTAGCGGTAATAACCAACCCATGACGAAGGAGACGGTCAACACCTTACAGTTAAGCATTGCAGTGAGTGCCGAGAAAACTATAAAAATTGAACCGGTACAGCCAAGCGACGCAGACAACACAGGAAAATATAAATACATCATCCTCGGTGATAATAGGGATGGCTATGATACCTTTGAGCAGATTATCCAGCAGATAAATGGAGAAAATCCTGTGTTTGTTATTGACAATGGGGACCTTGTGTTCAGTGGAAAACCGAACCAATATAGACTGTTTGACCAGACGGTATCAAAAGTCTCCACAACCCTCTCCACAACTCTCGGCAATCACGATATTCGTGGCAATGGGCGCAGCACCTATACAATGCTGTATGGCCCGGCGTATTATTCCTTTGATTTTACAGATAGCCATTTTGCGTTTTTGGATTCATCTCCCGGATGGTCTGAAAAACAGGCGATTACAGACGAACAATACACATGGCTAGAAAAGGATTTGAAAAAGGCCCAGGGAAAACGCATTTTTGTTATTACGCATATACCACCCCATGACCCAAGAAGCGGTGTAACCGCCAATGAAATTCCAAACTATGTAAACGCAGTGAAAAGCGGCGAAAATTGGGCGGAGCAGAAATTAGATAATTACAATGAAAGCAAGGATATGGAGCATGGCTTCCAAGACCCACAGGAAGCGGTAAAGTTTGAAAAGCTTATGAGTAGCTACCATGTAGATACCGTGTATTTATCCCATATCCATAGCTATTTGGAATACACTAAAGATGGTGTGCGCTATCTGATTTCAGGCGGTGCAGGTGCAGAGCTATTAACCAAAAACAGCTATTACCACTATATGATTGCAAAAATTAACGATGTTAATACAGCCACAATCGTGGAATTGCCCTCACCTGCAAACAACTATCTAACGAGATATGGGGCAACGGTGCAACTCTTTGCCATTGCAATGTATGAAGAAAATCCGGTTGCGGTTGTATTAGTCATTGCGGGCTTCGTATTACTTATATTTTTGTTGATTGTCAAGGTTTATTTACGCAAAAAGCAGCCAATTGATACTCTGTGGAAATGGTTGAGTGATATCGGCAAATATGCGGTGAAACGGTTTAAGGAGTTGTTTGGTAACAGAAGTAAAAATTGAGGCAGTAATCGAGCTATAACGAAATTAAAAGAGCAAATCAGTCTGAAGGATAAAAGCATATCAAAACTAACCACCCTTGGGATATCACGGTCATATGTCTTTCGCTGGTGGCTATTATAGCGACCTCTTGGATAGAACTGCGCGAGCACCTGAGTAAGCAAGATTAGAATAAACTATAAACGCTCCAATATAAACGAGACCTCCACCCATTTGATACGGATGGAGGCCTTTTTATTGTGATCTCATTGAATAAATGAGATATTATTTACGAATAAGCTAAAACTTTTTCTGATTATAAACGTGTAATCATTAAAGGCTTAAATAGAATATGGCTCACCAGAAAATGGCAGCCTATAAAGAGAGTTAGTTAAGTTGACTCATCAGGAGGTTAAAATGAATTTCATAACGGATCTATTCAATCAATATGGATATATCGTATTATTTGTTGCACTCATGCTGGAACTTATAGCTTTTCCGACACCAGGGGAAGCCTTGATGACCTACTGTGGGTTTCTTGTATTTCAAGGAAAGTTAAATTTGGGGATCAGTATTATTGTTGCAACCCTGGGAGTTATATTGGGCATTACGATTTCTTACTTTATTGGCCGCACTTTAGGGACTCCATTTTTTCAAAAATACGGTTCTTACATTCATTTAGGGCCAGATAAATTGGAGAAGACGTCACAATGGTTTGAAAGGTACGGCAATGGTTTGCTGGTTATAGCTTACTTTATACCTGGGGTAAGGCATATTACAGGCTATTTTTCAGGAATTGCCAAGATCCCTTATGTAAAATTTGCTTTAAATGCATATATTGGTGCTTTTATTTGGACAGGTACTTTTATTTCCTTAGGCAAGATTTTAGGATCGAATTGGGAAAAATTCCACGGTGCGATTAAGAAATATCTGATTATAGGTGGAATTGTTCTTGCGATCGTTTTGTTATGTATCTATTTCTATCGGAAATATAAGGTATCCATCATTGACTTTATCTTGAAATCGTTAGAAAACGGAATCCAAATATTTCATTCTCTTGGGAAGATAAAAGTAGCTATCGTTGGAGTTGCTGCAATTTTTTTTGGCTTATCGATTGTCTTGATTGGACTCATTCAGGACCTTTTAGCCCATGAATTTAGCCAATTTGATACAGTTGTTACGTATTTAGTGAGCTTGATCTTTCCAGAAAACTGGTCCTCTGTTATGGGATTGTTTAAGCTTTCAACGGCTCCGGAAGTGTTGCTTGCCTTGACGTTGCTGATATTGACGTGGATTATCCTCAAAGGCAGGAATCGACTTCTGGAAACAGGGTTTCTTTTCATTACCGTTTTTGGGGGAGCGCTATTGGAAGTGGGATTGAGACTTATTTTTCATCGCGTGGGTCCGAGTGGAATTATCTCCACCTTTCCCAGTCAAGAAACCTTATTAGCCGTAGTTGTCTATGGCTTTGCCTCGTTTATGGTGTTGCGTCATGCCAAAAACAGGTGGATTGGCACATTGCTGTTCATCATGACATTAGGTGTTTGTATAGTCACGGGCCTAACGGTCATCTTCTTTCAGATACAATATCCGAGTGATGCTGTCGCTGGTTATGTTTTTGGTGGAGTCTGGTTAAGTTTAAATATTGTGGTGATGGAAGTTTATCGTGTCTTACCCAAAATCCTGCGTGATCCAAAGTAGAACATATTACCCTAATGCTGGCCGAAGATTGAGGTGAAAACGATTGTTTTTAAAGCCTATAATAACCTTATCGGCGACAAGACAAAGCTACAATTGATACCGTATGGGGTGGGCAGTGGATACCTCCAGGACAGAGACAATCCAGGTCAACTTTATAAGGTTGTAAAACAAGAAAACATGATTCTAAACAAAGACTATATTCCAAATGATCAACAGGTAAGGCAGGCAATTGAGGATGAATTGTCTTACGAAGCGGATTTTACCTCGAAAGAGGTCTATTTACTAAACTATTTAATGGACAGAAGCACTCAAAGCAAAGTTCTTATGATAAGGACGGTAAATCCCATTCCTTATGCGGAAAGACTCCTTGAAATTACAGGGGTGGTATTAGGATTGATCATGGCAATCTACTGGATAGGTTTAGCTCTTTGGGTCTACAAAGATGCGGGTAGAAAGAAGTTGAATGCTTCGTTATGGGGATTACTGATTTTAATTACAAATTTGGTTGGGTTTATTGTTTATCTGATCTATAAACAAAATAATCTAACCTGTTACAAGTGTGGAGCTTTGCAGAGCAAGTTCAATTCTTTCTGCAGCAATTGTGGGAGCGAGATTAATGAATCTTGTCATAATTGCAAGGCGATGATCAGTAAAGAGGATAACTATTGCAGTCGATGCGGGAGCAAGCTTGACCGATTTTTAGGAGGCAATGAAACGTGAATTTTATAAACTATGGCATTGATGTTTTACTTCATCTTGATAAGTATTTGAGTGTGATTATTCAGAACTATGGCTATGGTACTTATTTGTTCAAAAGTTGTATTGTACTTCTTTGAGCTTGGGAGTCAATGGGCTACTCATAAGGATGAGGGCAAAGGGGGTATTAGTATATAAGTTTCTGGTACCCTTATACTGAAAACTTACCAGAATTGGCATATTACCTTCACCCTAATATTTGTAAGTCAAAATTCATAAAGGTTAAAAAGGAGTTAGGTTTTGCAACCTAACTCCTTTTTTAACGTGTAATAGACATGACCGAAAATAATCAAAAGGGGCAGATGGATAAATGTTTATGAATGTACCTGTATTTAATGCAATTAACGGGGTTGCCCAGGTGAATAGAACGCTTGACGAGATCATGATTTTGTTTTCAAACTATAGTCCACTTTTCTTTGTGGCTGCACTTACAGCACTCTATCTTTATGGAGTTTATCGTAAAGATAAACTGTTTAGATATGCAGCAGCCGATGCATTGGCCATAACTCTGATGAGTTTATTTTTAGGCTTTGTAATCGGCATATTTTATTATGAATCAAGACCTTTTGTCACTGATCATGTTAATTTACTAACACCCCATGCTCCAGATGCTTCTTTCCCTAGTGACCATTCTTTAGGAACGATGAGTATAGCGTTGGGGATTAATAACAGCTATAAAGTTTTTGGGGCAATATTGATTATCTTATCTTTACTCGTAGGTGTCTCAAGAGTCTATGTCGGCGTTCATTATCCAATGGATGTGCTTGGAAGCTACTTGATCGTGTTGGTAGTAAACTTCACTTACCGGCGTTTATTATGCGAAAAAATAAGAGGCTTATATTCTAAAGCAGAAGAGTATTTATTGAAGCGTATTAAACGTATTTAACAAAAGCAGCTTTTAGTACTTTTTAAAAAAGCTTGATATTGTAACGAATATTACAAAGGAGTATTGCTTATGGAAAAAGGGAAATGGCTAGTCTTAAATTATAATCTACCCACAGAACCCTCAAGATATAGGGTTGCAACCTGGCGTGGACTAAAAAAATTAGGAGCTGTGAATCTCCACCAATCCATGTGGATTTTGCCTTGCAATGAAGAGAATTACTCTGCCTTAGCGAGATTAGCCGAAGACATCGAAGATAAGAGTGGAGATGCTCTCCTGATGGAAAGCGTATGTGCGGATGAGAGATACGAAGAAAAGATAATCACAACATTCAATACAATTCGAGATGAAGAGTATAGCGAATTTATTGATGAAAGTGAGAAATATCTTAAGGAAATAGAAAAGGAAATCTCCATTGAAAAGTTCACTTTCGCGGAGCTTGAAGAGGAAGAGGAAGAACTACAAAAGCTGATATCTTGGTTTCACAAGATTGAAGCACGGGATTTATTTCATGCTTCTGAGGGAGATAGTGCAAAGACAAAACAGGAGCAGATCGGCGAAGCTTTCGAAAAGTATAGCGAGTTAGTTTTTCAACATAACCAAAACGTAAACTGATAATGACAGAGAGGGAGCTTCATGAAGGATGAAAAAGAAGGGAAAAAAATACTGGGAATCGAACGAAATATTTTCTTTGTGGGATTGACCAGCTTTCTAACGGATACGGCAACCAAGATGATCTATGCGATCATGCCTTTGTTTTTAATGACCCTTGGCGCGACGAAAACCGAACTTTCATTAATCGAAGGTATAGCAGAAAGTACGGCCTCGGTTCTTAAAGCTTTGTCGGGTTGGTGGAGTGACAAAGTTGGAAAGAACAAGCCCTTTATGATTATCGGATATGCGTTTACAGCTTTGCTTTCACCCTTATTTGCTTTTGTGACGACTCCGCTGCAAGTTCTAATCGTTAGATTCACTGAAAGAATTGGGAAGGGAATTAGAACGGCTCCCAGAGATAGTTTAGTTGCAGGTTCGTCGGAAGAGAATACAAAGGGGAAAAATTTTGGTTTCCATAAAGCGATGGATAATAGTGGGGCAATCCTAGGACCTCTTTTGGCTACCGGAGTTTTACTTCTTTTTCCCAGAGATTATCGTAAAGTATTTCTTTTGGCTGCTATACCGGGTTTATTAGGCTTGGCTTCGATTATTTTCTTTGTGAAAGAGGCAAAAAGAGATAAAACAGAGCGCCTGGGGAAAATTTCTCTAAAGGACTTTTCACCTCGATATTATGCGTTTATGGTTATTATTTTTATTTTTACCCTAGGTAACTCGACAGATGCTTTGCTCCTAATCAAAGCTAGTGATATTGGAATTCTCGATTCATTTATTCCCATGATCTATCTTATCTTTAATGCAGTTTCTGTGCTCTTCGCGATTCCAGCAGGAATGTTATCAGACAAAATAGGCCGCGAAAGATTGATCATCTTTGGCTATCTCCTTTATTCAGTGATCTATTTTGGCTTCGGCAGAACAAGCAGTCCAGTTGTACTTATTCTCTTATTTGCCTTCTATGGTCTTTACAGTGCGGCAACGGATGGAGTTCAGAAGGCAATGGTTTCAGACCTTATTGACAAAAATAAGAGCGGCACAGGCCTTGGACTGTACAATAGTATTGTAGGTATTACCCTCCTTCCGGCCAGTGTTATTGCAGGTTTACTTTATGATAATGTCAATAATCAGGCCCCGTTTTATTACGGATCGGTTATGGCTCTCGTTGCAACATTTCTAATGATAATTTTTTATTGGAGTGGGAAAAGAACTTTAAAACAATGCAGCAACAATTAGAGTATTTCCTGGGTGCGATACTCCCAAAAATGATTAGCAAGAAGACGGAGGCAGATGGGTGCTGGCTCTACTGGTCGATTTCATCTAAAGAAAGTATTACGACATACGCTTGTCGACACGTCCCGAGTAAGGGGTAGTTTTTCGCTAGATAGGCAAGGACAGAGGGAATAGCCTGCTGCGCTCAGGATGGAAAATATTTTCAAATAACGTCGACTGATTTGGCTTAATTTAGGATAACTTTTTAGTTGATAGCTAAAGTTTAGTACATAATATTCGTATTTAGTGCATTAATACAGTTCGGGGGAAGTTCAAAGGGACTCCCGTCCATGGTCGTCTCTGAATAAAGGGGCATAGTCCGCCGCCTAACGTTAGACGCCATTTCGGAGGTGGAAAGATGAATGTGTTAATTTTGAATATAGGTTTTCAAAATTGAGGGCTGCTTTAGAGGATGCTCTGAAGAACCAGAACGGCGTCTAACAACGATCTAATTACAAGAGGGGGGGATGGACATGGCAATACTTTCTGGATTGGCAATAAAAGCAAAGCCTGGGAAAGCGGTTTAAGCATGTTCCGCCTCCCAGGCTTCTTTATTACAGGCCTTCTCTGTCTCAGCC
>NZ_JUEE01000219.1:0-24541 GCF_000802135.1 Desulfosporosinus sp. BICA1-9 | reverse complement strand
TTGGCCAATGTCCCTCCCATAATTTTAAAAGGAGCGGATTGGTTTAGCGGAATAGGCACAGAAAAAAGCAAAGGAACAAAAGTGTTTGCCCTAGCAGGTAAGGTCCGGAATGTAGGACTTGTGGAGGTCCCCATGGGAACAACTCTCCGGCAAATTATCTTTAACATGGGTGGGGGAATCAAGCACGATAAAATGTTCAAAGCAGCGCAAACCGGAGGACCCTCTGGCGGATGTATACCGATTCAATATTTAGATACCCCGATTGATTATGAATCCTTAGCTGCCATTGGCTCCATGATGGGCTCCGGAGGGCTTATTGTCTTGGATGAAGACGATTGTATGGTTAATATCGCCAAGTTCTTCCTCGAATTCACGGTGGACGAATCCTGTGGTCGCTGCACTGCCTGCCGAGTCGGAACCAAACGTCTTCACGAAATCCTGACCAAAATCACAGAAGGCAAAGGAACTGAAGATGACCTAGATAAACTGGAGACGCTGGGAAAGATCATCAAGGACACTTCCCTTTGCGGGCTTGGGCAGACTGCTCCAAACCCTATCCTTTCCACCCTTGAGTTTTTCCGAGCCGAATATCTTGCCCATGTCGTAGACAAAACCTGTCCGGCTAAAGTTTGCAGGAGCTTGTTGAAGTATCAGATCACAGAAAAATGCAAAGGGTGTACCCTTTGCACAAAACACTGCCCGGCGAATTGCATCACCGGCACAGCCAAGGAGCAACACGTCATTGATGAAGAACGTTGCCTAAAATGTGGAGCCTGCCTTGAAAACTGCCGCATCGCCGGCGCTATTATCCACCATTAAGGTACCCCTGTACCCTGCTTATTAGAATGCGCGGGCATAAGTGCAACTAGGCGGCCGTTTCGCAAGCTGCAAGAAGGCTAATTCGTGCGAAGTCAGTGTCTTCGAGCGCCAGCCAAGTTTGCTTTAAAGGAGGATTCCGAATTGGATATACCGCTTACTATTAACGATATTCCCCTTACCGTACCGGAAGGAATGTCTATCTTAGATGCAGCCCGAACCATAAACATCGACATTCCAACCTTATGCTACCTTAACCTTCATGAAATGAACATTAATAATCACATTGCTTCCTGCCGAGTCTGCGTGGTTGAAGTCGAGGGTCGACGCAATTTGGCCCCTTCCTGTTCAACTCCAGTTGTCAGTGGCATGGTGGTTAAAACCGATACTCTGCGAGCCATCCAGGCTAGACGGACAATGGTTGAGCTCCTACTTTCTGACCATCCTAAATCGTGTTTAACTTGTAGCAAAAACCTAGACTGTGACCTCCAAGCTTTGGCTGCCGATTTAGGGGTACGCAATATCTCCTATGAAGGGGAAGAATCTGAGTATGAAATCGATAAATCCAGTTTAGCGATTATTCGCGACCCGAATAAGTGTATTCGCTGCCGCCGTTGTGAAACCATGTGCAACGAGGTTCAGACGGTGGGAGTTTACTCTGCCGTAGGGCGCGGTTTTGAAACGGTGATTAAAACAGCCTTCGATTTACCTCAACATGAGACCTCTTGCACGTTCTGTGGACAATGTGTCGCGGTATGTCCCACCGGTGCTTTGATGGAACTGGATCAAGTCGACAAAGTCTGGAAAGCCCTTAACGATCCCACACGCTTTGTCGTCGTGCAAACAGCACCCGCCGTACGGGTTGCTCTGGGGGAGGGATTCGGTTTAGAACCAGGCACAATTGTCACCGGCAAAATGGTTGCGGCTTTACGGCGACTTGGTTTCGACCGCGTCTTTGACACCGATTTTGCAGCGGATGTCA
Organism: Desulfosporosinus sp. BICA1-9; assembly: GCF_000802135.1. NCBI lineage: Bacteria > Bacillati > Bacillota > Clostridia > Eubacteriales > Desulfitobacteriaceae > Desulfosporosinus > Desulfosporosinus sp. BICA1-9. The sequence goes on along the minus strand of NZ_JUEE01000219.1, from coordinate 22,743 downwards.
CGATTATGGAGGAAGCCTCTGAGCTGGTTCACCGCCTAAAACATGGTGGTCGATTACCGATTCTGACCAGTTGTTGCCCCGCCTGGGTCAAATTCTTTGAGCATCAATTCCCGGATTTGTTAGATATCCCTTCGACCTGCAAATCTCCCCATGAAATGTTAGGGGTCTTGACCAAAAGCTATTATGCAGAGCTCTATGGGATTGATCCTAAGAAAATTACCGTGGTCTCAATCATGCCTTGTATCGCCAAAAAATACGAAGCAGCCCGCCCGGAGTTAGGTCAAAACCGGGCCACCCCGGATGTGGACATTGTCATCACGACCCGAGAACTGTCACGTATGATTCGGGAAGCAGGCATACATTTTGATCACCTTAAGGAAGAAGATTTTGATCACCCTTTAGGGGAATCGAGCGGTGCTTCCGTGATTTTCGGAACAACAGGCGGAGTCCTCGAAGCAGCCCTACGGACCGCTTATGAGTGGATAACCGGCGAAACTCTGGCAAAAGTGGAATTCGAAGCAGTCCGGGGGCTGGATGGGATTAAGGAAGCAGTCATCCCGATCGGTGGACGCGATTATCGGGTTGCTGTCACCCACGGTCTGGGACATGCCCGTTATATTCTTGAAAAAATCCAAACTGGAGAAGCCCATTATGATGTCATTGAAATTATGGCCTGCCCTGGTGGCTGCATTGGTGGAGGAGGACAACCCTATCACCATGGCAATGTTGAAATTCTTAAAGCCCGTGCTAGCGCCATTTATCAAGAAGACCGCTCCAAGCCTTTGCGAAAGTCGCACGAAAACCCGGCAGTCCTCGCTCTGTATAAAGATTTCATGGGCGAACCTTACGGAGAAAAGGCGCATCAATTGCTCCACACCAGTTTTACAAAACGAAGGAAAATTTAAAGCTTTATAAACATAGGAGGAGGCAAGGGAACTGTCCCTTCGCCTCCTCCATGGGGTTATCCAATTTTTCTTTTTATACTTGCCACTTCTCGTTCGAGTATTTTTTGGTTTTCTTCTAATCCTCGAACATCTGATGAAAGATTTTTTAATATTGCAGAATGTAAACTCATACCATCATTGATCAGTGTAATTATTTTTTCATGGTCTCGCTCATTTTTATCCATATAAGCTTTTTGTACTTCAACAATTGTTTTGATGTCCGACTTAATTGATTCAATATCTACGGAATTTCTGGTTACTTTTCTGTCTAATGTGTCAAATTTTTTGTCTAATGTGCCAAATTTTTCGTCCAAAGTGTCAACTTTTTCGTCCATTGTGCCAATTTTTTTGTCCATTATGTCAATTTTTTCGTCCATTGTTCCGAATTTTCTGTCCATTGAATCTAACTTCTCAAAGATCATTCCGAACATTTCTTTCATTTCGGCATCCATTCCTGAATCACACCCTTTTGGAGACTGATAAGTAATTATACCATAACTTATTAAATTGCCTTAAATAATTTATTGATTATTTTCGACATCTTTAGCCAGACCTGGGGAAACATGGGGACAAGTTCCTTGTTTGCGTTTCGCATTTAACATGTATTCTCGCCCTCCGCCTCCCTTTTTCCCTTTCTATATTTTCTTGTAACGGGTTATGATAAACTAGAGGAATAAATCAATTAACGGAGGAACTAATGCAACACAAATTCTCTAGGACAGAGCTACTGATTGGTAATAATGGTCTGGAAAAACTTGTCCAGAGCACGGTCATGATCTTTGGAATCGGCGGGGTTGGCTCTTTCACCGTGGAAGCCCTGGCCCGTGCGGGCATCGGTCATTTAATCCTAGTTGACCATGACGATATTTGCCTTACGAATATTAACCGTCAATTACATGCCCTTCACTCCACCGTAGGTATGGCGAAAGTTGAGGTCATGAAACGCCGAATTCTAGAGATCAATCCGAAAGCCAATGTCGAAACGATCAAGACGTTTTATACAGCAACTGATGCAGACCACTTTCTTGATAGAAAGCTAGACTATGTGGTTGATGCCATAGACACTGTTTCGAGTAAAGTAAATTTAGCCAAAGAATGTTTACTGCGCAAGATTCCCTTTATCTCCAGTATGGGGGCAGGAAACCGCCTTACTGCAGAAAATTACAAAGTTACAGACATCTCTAAAACGAGCGGAGATCCGCTGGCAAAGGCTATGCGCAAACTACTACGCAAAGAAGGAATCTCCAAAGGGATTAAGGTTGTGTATAGCCCGGACCTTCCACTTAACCCAATTACCGCTGACGCAGATTGTAAAACTAATTGCATTTGTCCAAGTGGGGATGCCCACTGTGCTATAAAACGCCAAATTCCTGGGAGCATCTCCTTTGTTCCTTCCGTAGTCGGACTCCTTATCGCTGGGGAAGTTATTCGAGATTTACTCACTGAAGAGATTTAAGTACATAAATTTAGTTTGTTTTCAAGGAATCATTGTCTTGGATACTTTGGTCGTTTTTCCTTACCATAGTCCTTAAAACTAGGGAAAATATTCCGATATCAATCAGGATATCCCCAACACTAAATACTTGTCTTCGAAGTCCCAGAATATCCAGATAGTAGCGGTCTGCTAAGAAGCTCAGGTGTGTCATCGAAGTCATCAACCCATGAGTACCCTGCCCTTCTAGCAATGCATTACGGCTTTCCTCTGAAAGGAACACTGGATCAACTGGCATTACTCCTCCGTTTATTCCAATTACAATGGTATTAAGCAAAATTCCCAGAGTAATCCACCTCATACCTGGGCATGCTCTGTTACGCCATGTGAAAAATAGCAATAAAAAATAGGACCCTGTACTTAGAGACTGGACCAGCCAACTCGGGCCTAACCCAATTCCGCGAACAGCAGCCCAATAAACTCCACTTTGTATCAAGAGAGCCAAGGGGACTAGCCAAAATTCTCGAAGCACGAGCTCCCCCAAACGACTTATCTTTCCCCCACATAACAAACTAATTAATAACGCTAAGATCAACGTTTCTATGAGCATACTTCACCTCTTAAGCCACCCTAAATGATTAAGCAATTTCTCCTTGGTCAGAACTATCCGTTCGCACTGTCATTTTACTTGTAACCACTTTACAAAATATTTCTACGATCTTAGGATCCAATTGGGATCCAGCGACTCTCCTAAGCTCAGCAATGGCCTCGTCATGTGTACTGCCTTCACGATAACTCCGATCCGATGTGATCGCATCATATGTATCAGCTACGGCTATGATCCGGGATTCCAGTGGGATTTCTCCCCCTTTGAGTCCATCTGGATAGCCATCCCCATCAAAACGCTCGTGATGATGGCGTACAACTTGTCCTATATCAAACAAAAATTTAATGCTTTTGATGATCGTTTGCCCGATAACCGGATGACTGCGTATAGCTTCCCACTCTGAGTCCAGTAGTTTTCCCTCTTTATTGAGGATTGTTTCGCTTACCCCGATCTTCCCTACGTCATGCAACACTGCAGCGTATTTGAGGGATTCTATCTTTTCATCACTCATTTCGAGTCCTTCTGCAATAGCAACCGCTAATTTTCCTACTCTTGCAGAATGTCCACTGGTGTACGTATCCTTAGCCTCAAGTGCCTGAACAAGAGCTTCGACCGTACTGAGATAATTCTCTCGCATGTCTACATAGAGTTGAAAAGCATGACGAGAAGCTATAAGTGGGATGAAGAGCAAGAAAAGTCCCAGCGCATCCCAATTTTTGTAGAGCAAAGCCATTAAAAATCCAAGAGGAACAAGTGCAAGGGAGTTAGGCACGGACCAACGAAAATTACTGAGCCATATTGACCAAGCTGATTTATTAAACATTGCTCCCAAGGCGATTGAGACTAAGGTGACATTTACAACCATATAAACAGCGGCAGCTATTACATACACTATAAGGAGCTTCAAATTAATTTGAAACGAAGGAGGGTTAAAAAAGTTCATAACCCAATATGTTGCCGTTAAGGACAAGATATATTGTGACGCATTGAACACTCGTTTATATAAGGGTTGCTCTATGGCGACCTTACCAAAAATAATCAGTCCAGCTATAGCACTAGCCGTTAGCGTCACTCCTAAGGGAAACAAGATAAGCTCACAAAGAAAAATTGGATAACTAACAGTCACAAACCCCCCTTTCGGCAGGGCAACAGGTAAGGATTCACTGATGATTCCTAGAACCCCAAATATTAAAACCTGAATTAGCAGTATTCTATTCCAATCAGTTCGAAGGATATTCCATCCCAAAACTATCATGGCAGAAGCAGTTACTAGTATGAAAAATACTTTAAACTTATTTGGTAAACTTTGCATTAGCCACCTCTTATAAATATTGGCCGACTACTTTACATATTAAATTCTATGCGTTGCGCCACCGGCAATAACGAGAGTAACGAGAATAGTAATTACTTTAAATAACTTGCTCATGCGGTAAACCTCCTTGATCTTTTTATCAAAGGTACAGTTTAACCGCTTCGCTCTTATTCCGTTCCGCTGTTTTTTCCGCTTCGCTAGTAGAGAAATAAAACAGAGAGTTTTAAAATTTAATTGTTAGGTAGGTCGGCCAAAAATAGCAAATTAATCGTTCCTAAGAAACTTTAGTTTCCTATTTACGGCATCAAGAGTTGCCTTAACCACAGCTTCCCGATCATCGTTTCTGACCAAAGCACATCCTGTCAGAGATTGTTCTCCGGTCGGGGCAATCAAGGTTATAGATACTAAGGCAATCTGTTGCTTAGCTAGCTGGGTAATTCCAACATCGTCTGTGACGAAGAGCAGAGTATCTGAGGTCAGGGGATTGAGTGCATTAAGTGTCGCCTTAACAAAAAGTCTCAACTTGTTATGAGATGAGGAAGGGCCCTTGGCCACTCCTTCTATAAGTTTGTCTCCTGTTAGCAATTCCACCTTTACTTCTGCCATTCCATTAACCGTTCTAAGGGTAACCCCGACCAATTTGGGTCGCTTTGACTCCACCATGGCTATGGTTACTTCCTCATCATCTTCTACTTGAGCAACACTAATCTTCTTATGGTCAATTTGTAAATTAAATTGGGCCACCAAGATTGATTCGACATCCCTCACGATTTGCTTCGGTGCCCGTCCTGAACCCGATAGAATGTGAACCTCTTCGATTTCCCCTTGATTATTAACTTTGATTCGAGCAGCTATAACCGATTTAATCTGCTTTATGGCCTGCTCCCAATCTTGAGTTGGACAAATCATCTCTGACATGAAAACACTCCTCGGTATTTTTAAAAAATACCCTTCTTTATTCGTATTGCATTATTTTCGACGTTTAATGATGTAATCCTCCCTTTGGTTTGGTAATTATTATATAAACTCGCAGATTCTCTTTGTTATTCTTAATCTATACTAATTTTGTCGTATAATTCAGCTCGAATTGCAGCAAAAATGGGCTGCCTCAACTGAAAGGCAGCCCATCGAAACAATTTAGTTTTTAGATTTTTTCAGTATTGTTACGCCATAAACATTTTGACATCATCTTCAACGGTGGAGATGCCGGCAATGCCGAAGTTTTCTACTAAGACTTTGACCACATTCGGAGACAAGAAGCCCGGAAGCGTCGGTCCTAAGTGAATGTTTTTTACGCCTAAGTGGAGAAGGGCCAGTAAAACAATGACTGCTTTTTGCTCGTACCAAGCGATGTTATACGAGATTGGGAGTTGGTTGATATCCTCTAAGCCGAAGACTTCTTTAAGTTTTAAAGCGATGACAGCTAAGGAATAGGAGTCATTGCATTGTCCTGCATCGAGAACTCTTGGAATACCGCCGATGTCCCCAAGGTTTAGTTTATTGTATTTATATTTGGCACATCCTGCCGTAAGGATCACGGTGTCTTGGGGTAAGGCTTTGGCAAAATCGGTATAATAATCACGGCTCTTCATGCGGCCGTCACAGCCAGCCATGACGAAGAAGCGCTTAATAGCTCCTGATTTTACAGCATCTACAACTTTGTCAGCCAGGGCCATAACTTGATTATGGGCGAATCCTCCGATGATTTCTCCTGTTTCAATTTCCGTTGGTGCTGGGCAACTCTTAGCGTGAGCGATCAGCGCGGAGAAATCTTTGGCCTTGCCATCTTCACGATCAGCGATGTGCTTAACTCCTTCGAATCCGACAACACCCGTCGTGTAGACGCGATCTTTGTAGGAATCTTTCGGGGGAACAAGACAGTTGGTGGTCAAGAAAATTGGACCGTTAAAGGAATCGAATTCTTTGTCTTGTTTATACCAAGCATTTCCGTAGTTGCCGACGAAATTGTCATATTTCTTAAAGGAGGGATAGTAATGGGCTGGAAGCATTTCACCATGGGTATAGACATCGACTCCAGTGCCTTGAGTTTGGATGAGCAATTCTTCGAGATCTTTTAGATCATGACCACTGATCAGAATGGCTGGGTTGTTTCGAACACCGATATTGACTTTAGTAAGCTCAGGATTACCGTAAGTGGTGGTATTGGCCGTATCTAAGAGTGCCATTACGTCAACGCCGTATTTCCCTGCTTCTAAGACTAGAGCAACGAGGTCACCCGCTGCGAGAGTGTCATCTAGGGTGGCTGCTAAAGCTTTTTCGATAAAGGCAAAGATGCCTGCTTCTTTGTGCTCTAAAGTATACGCATGCTCAGCATATGCAGCCATCCCTTTTAAACCGTAGGTCAGCAATTCTCTGAGTGAACGAACATCTTCGTTTTCTGTGGCCAAGATACCGACAACGGCTGCTTTTTTCTCAAACTCATCTGCAGGAGCTGACCAAGTGGCTGCATCAGGCAAGATTGCTGGAATCGTACCGCCTGCTTGAAGAATTTCTTGCTTGAGTCCTTCGCGCAGGGTGAGCCCTTCTTGAATTCTATCTACGAAACGACTTCTATCGAAATTAGCATTTGTAATTGTGCTAAAGAGGCTTTCCATAATGAATTTATCGACATCTGGTCGAACAATACTCATAGCACGCGCTTGAACCGCATAAATGGAGATCCCTTTTAATGTGTAGATCAGTAGGTCTTGCAAATTGGCTACATTTTCGTTTTTTCCACAGACCCCTTTAATTGTACAACCGGTTCCTTTGGCAGTTTCTTGACACTGATAACAAAACATCGTTTACCCATCCTTTCATTTCCACAAATTATAGTTTTTTCCTTCGTACCGCCGTCATGCGCGGTTCGTTCGTTCTCTGCTATGCGCTTATACTATCACACTAAACGTGGGGTATTTGTGATTCAAGTCACGGTTCCAACGTGATTAATTGACAAAAAGAATAAGACGACTTTCGCCGCCTTACTTATAATGAACTTCTAAGGTTATAGTATTTCCGTCATTGTGATAAACGATCTTTTTCAATAATTTTGTGAAGTTCTGTATTTAACGCCTTCGTTGCTTCGGGGCTTGCGTCGTTAGTTTGGATTGCTTCGACCGCCTTGTCTATGGCTTCGATTCGTGCGGCGGTGGTGGTGGTATTGTCCGCGCTTGCTTCCAATGTTGCTAATTGTCGTTCAAGTTCGACCCGTTCCTTGGCGCGTTGTGATTTCCGTTCGTTGTAGGTTGCGCGGTCAATGTCGCCGTATTCGTAAAGATCGAGAAGACGGGCGACCCCTTTGTCATGCTTCGAAAGGTCGGTTGTAGTCTTTTAAGATTTATCTGAAAAGGCTATCGTTCTTTTCCCGTCTTGTATCCTTCGGATACGTGTCCCTAAAATAAGTGTCCTTTAAATACGTGTTCATCGAATACTGTGTGCTTCGAATACTTGTACTTAGACGAAACTTTTTCCCTTGGGTCATATCTTAGCGCCAATTCGCGCTTCAACTATCATTCTTCGACTATCGTTTGAAAGGACATAAGTCCCCAATACCCACAACGATAATGTCGGATATTTTGCGGTGGCGAATTCATCGTCATAGTGTGGTTGTTCATTATTTGCCGCCCCTTCGTATTGTCGTCTACATTTTTATAATGCCGGGATGAAAACGCCCTATGTGACGTGTCACGTATGTCTTCATTAATAAATGTTGCAAGTTTGGGCGGTTTGTTACGGTCGCCAAGAACTTTAGTTTTGAACAAACAATTGACGAAAAGAAAGGCGTCAACCCCGAAAGGTCTACGTCTTATTGTTGAAAATTAATTTTCAACGCGATATAAGCCCATAAATTGTCGAATTGTAACGAATATACTGTCGGGACGTTCTGAAAGCTTAGGCGACGTCGTGGCGTGTCTAGTGACGTCTTGGGTCGTCTTAGCGAAGGGTCGAAGGGGTTCGCCGGGGTCGTCAGGCATACATATTGTAAGGGTTCACGGTCATGGCGGAATTGACGAAGGTCGTCGAAGTGCTGAACTTTCAGCTTACCTATTGAAGAAACAAAAAAAGAACGCTTGGCTTTCGTGCCTTGCGTCCTGTTTAGTTCCGTCTATTCAATTATTAGCCATGGGTAATGCGACATTGTCGCTGTGGGTTCATCGGGTTCCTGTATATTCGCCAACGTCGGGTACGACGTCAAGCGCTTCGAGTTCGTCTCAGTAATTGAACTAAGGGCGACCAAACCACGAAAGGGGTAAAATTTAAATGACAGTAAAAACACAATAACCAAATCCGTTGGCAACGTAACAATTACTTTGGAAGCATATGATGAACTGATTATGAGATTGAGATATACCTAAAATACTAGCGGGAGGGTCTCGTCTCTCGCATATTTTCCATTCCAACGGTTCTTCTAGTATTAGGCTATACCTAGTATTCGACAACCTTCATTTTTGATGTTTATTGCGGCGTTTATATCTCGATCAATCTCTGCTCCACAATGCTTACAGCTCCAGGTTCTATCTGCCAGCGTCAACTCCGGATATACCGTCTTGCAATAGCGGCAAAGTTTACTGGACGGATACCATTTATCGGTCATGACAAGCTGCTTACCTTGTTCTGCCAGCTTGTACGCCAAAAATGTTTTCAGCATTCCAAAGCCATTGTCATTCGTTGATTTTGCCAGATTTAAGCATTGCGCCACGGCTCTCATGTTTAAGTCTTCTATTGCGACAGCGGTATAGGCATTGGCTATCTGCCTTGACAGCTTATGCAAAAAGTCCTTTCGTTGATTCGCTACCTTTTCATGAAGTTTAGCAACCTTTAGACGTTGTTTGTTTTTGTTTTTACCGCCTTTTAGTCGTTTGGATAGTTTTCGCTGCTCTTTCTTTAGTTTTACTTCCGCATTACGGTAGAATCTGAGATAGTCGGCGCTTCTTGCCTCACTATCAACGACCAACGACTTTGAAGAATAGTCTAAACCTAAGGTTGAATCGACCGTTGGTGTTATCGGTTCTAGTTTGGCTTCAAACTCAACCAATATCGCTATGTAGTAGTTACCGGTCGGTGTTTGGCTGATCGTGGCTGATTTAAGGATGGAATTTGGCGGTAATTGCCTATGAAGCTTAATTCGAACATCTTTCAATTTAGGCAATCGAATGGTTTTGCTATCAATAAGCCGTATGCTTCCTTTTTGGTTATTCGTTGTGTAGGATTTTCTATCCCTATGCTTTCGTTTGAACTTTGGAAATCCGACTGATTTATCCCTGAAGAAATTTTTATAGGCAGTATTTAGATTGATTTGGGCATTGGCAAGGGCCAGACTATCCACTTCTTTTAACCACTCAAATTGGTTTTTATAAGCGGCTGGTAAAGAATACCTTTGCTGCTTCAACGTTTCTTTGTCGTCTTTATACTGCTCATAAATAGTTTTACGGTTTGCGAGCATTTGATTATATATAAATCGCACACATCCGAAGGTTTTATTGATAAGGATCGCTTGTTCAGCGCTAGGATAAAGGCGATATCTGAACGCTTTATTCATAGCTTCTCACCTTGATTTTCAATGTAACGTTTAATGACCTCAATCGGTGCACCGCCCGTCGTAAGCAAGCAAAAGCTTCTTGACCAAAAGCTTTCTTTCCAGAGGGATTCTCGTACGTATTGATAGTCTTTTTTAATCAGTCGAGAAGATGCACTTTTATAGGCATTGATGAATTTTGATAATTCGCTGTTCGGATGTGCTTTGAACAGAATATGAACATGATCTCTATCCTGATTCCATTCTTGCAAGGTAATATTATAGTTGGGAGCCACATACTCGAATATTTCTTTGAGCCTGTTAGAAATTACTTCATCGATGACGTTTCTACGGTATTTAATGACAAGAACAAGATGATAATACATAAGAAATACTGAATGATTATTATTATCTAATTCCATTGATTTATCACCATCCACCACGATTACTACTGATTACATTTTATCATGGATAAAGCCGAATATCAATGCTTTTTTTGGGATAAAAAGGCAGAAATTCTCTCCCGCCTACACACTCACTGGCGTGAGCAAGGTAGCTTAGAGGCGGGAGACTTCTTGTCGCACGTGGTTAAATCAAATACGCTTAAAGTACTGTGATTTTGAGGATTCTTTAAGTGTGAGAAAAATCACACCAGATTATAGTATAATGAACCATTGACATCTTAACGATCAAAACTATCGGGGGTAGAATAATATGCATGATGAACTAGCTAAAGAGCCTAAACTCGCCAAAAGTGTTTATATTGCCGAAGGCTGTAAAATAACGGGTGACGTAGAAATAGGTGAACAATCCAGTGTTTGGTATAACTCAGTCATTCGAGGGGACCTTTCTAAAATCAGAATTGGAAACTGTACTAACATTCAGGACTTGGTTGTTATCCATGTAAACGAGAATCAGCCGGTAACCATCGAAGACTATGTCACAATCGGGCATTCCGCTATTCTGCACGGATGTCAGATTGGTAGGGGATCTCTCGTAGGTATGGGCGCAATCGTTCTTGACGGTACTATCATCAACGCAGAAACATCTATTGCCGCAGGGACCCTTGTGCCTGGAAATAAAACCTATCCCCCACGCGTAATGCTAATGGGAGTCCCTGCACGAGTCGTAAGAGAACTCACTGAGACGGAGATCGAAGCCATGCACATGACCGCGGAGCGCTATGTAGGCAAGGCCCGAGACGCTCAGAAAGTCTAGTTTATGGTTATCAAATCCGAAAATAGTGCCGAATCGACGCACTCCCATACTTTTCACGACCTCCTCCATAATACTGAATAGTTTTCTGGCTTTGGTAAACACTACCACAAAACTATGCTGCTAGAATTGGAATGAAGCCTCTTGAAGTTGCGAACTTTCTTGTTATTAAGCATCTTATCCTTGGTTTTATTTGTGGCGATTACACTTATATCGGCCAGACTTCCGACTCCCATGCCTGAGTCAGCTGTAGCAGGCAAAGTCGTCTGGCAAAGGCATAATTGTGTAAGCTGCCACACCCTCTTTGGACACGGTGGTTATGAAGGGGATGATTTAACTCATATTACCGATCAGAAAAACTCTTCATATCTTATTAACTATCTTGTGGAGCCGCCAGTAATGCGTCCCAATAGGTATACCCGTCACCCAGCCCTCGACCAGGCAGATGCCGATAATCTAGTTCAATACTTAGAGTTTCTTCACACCATACCTACTTTGGGTTGGCCTCCTCAGCAAGAAAACCTGGAGAAGGACTTATGAAGCTGTTCAAACGGTTTTCTTATACAGGTAAGGTTAATAAATCTGTGGCTAAAAAGCAGCAATTTATAGCCCAAAAGATTAGCCGAAGGTATTGCCTTTCGGCCGTAAGCTTATTTGCCCTGCAAACTATAGTGGCCTTGATGGGTGCCTTGGATTTGGTGATACCTGATTTACCTTCACCAATCCCCTTTGAGTTTGGTAGAGCCATCCATCTGGGTTTGGCTGGCCTATGGCCCCTGATCGGTACTATGGGTATGGTGTACTTTTTTACGACTGCTGAACTTAATCGGGAGATCTATTCCACCCGTTTGGCCCGTTGGCAGTACTGGATCGTTATGTTTTTTAGCTTATCAATCTTTGGAACCCTTGCCCTGCGGATTGGTAATGGTCGAGAATATCTTGAAGGGATGCCCATCTTTTATGTTGGCATTAGTATAGCGTTAACCCTAGCCTCCTATAACCTTATCCGAACTTTGCTGACGGATAAGCGGAACATAACACCTGCTACCACGACAATGACGGTGGGAGTTATCTTTTTGTTGTTATTATTGCTGCCAAATACCTTAACCTATAGTAATCCAATTACCGATGAAGCCACCAAGTTCTGGATTGTCCATTTATGGGAAGAAATGGCTTTCGAGCTCACATCCGCAGGTTTTATTGCCATATATTTGATTGTTTCTGGCCTAGCCCCTCGTACACAAGTGGAAAAGTGGCTTTATCTGGAGGCTGCTTTGGCTGTCATCGGAGGTTTATATGGTACCGGACATCATTATTACTGGATCGGTTTTCCCGCTGTTTGGTTGGTTATTGGTTCGTTGGTCAGCATCGTAGAAGTCATTCCCGTTGGGTTGTTGGTTCATATGATCTATAAGGGCTTAAAGTCTAAAAAAGTAAAGAGTAAGCGGGAAAAGCTTACCTTATGGTTGCTGCTCAGCAGTATATTTTACCATATAACCGGGGCCTCCCTCTTCGGCTTATTCATTACTGTACCTTGGGTCAATCTGTATACGCATGGAACGTATGTTACCTCTGGTCATGCCCATTTAGCCTTATTTGGCAGCCTCGGTTTTGTTGTTTTGGCTGGATGTTACTACGTCCTCAGCCAGGGTAGTGAACCTACACTTAAAGGGTATCGAGGTGGAGTTATCGCTGTAATCTTACTCAATGGCGGCCTGATGACCATGTCCTTAGCCCTGCTGGTTGCCGGCTTCGTACAGACTTATCTCTGGCGAATCATAGGCATGGATTTTATGGAGGTACATCTGCTCCTTAACTCCTATTTATGGATTCGAGCTTTAGGTGGGGCAATGTTTACTCTCGGTGACCTATTACTGTTTTGGTTTATCTTTAAGGCCTGGCAGGCAACGAGGCCTAAACAGTAGCAAAGCATGAAACTTAACGTTATGAGGTCTAGACATGCAGATTACGATCACGAGTTCGTTCTGGTTGTTTTTACTAATCCTATTACTAGCCCTTCAGGTGCTCTTAGTGCTGGTACTCCTCATCAAACCAATTTTGCGTTATCTGATAGGTCAGCAGATCAGCGATTTTTCCGACAAACTGCTTTCTGATAAATACACCCAGAATCTTATGGAATTGTGGCCAGCTGAGAAACGTATTTCGGTGATAAACATCCTGGAAAACGGTTTTCGAGCGGAAAACGGCAAAGTTATCACACGACCACTCGGTTCCCCTAAGCATTTTCCCGGGTTTGACGCCTCATGTTTGCTCCCCAGTTAATGACGAGGCTTTCTTTGCCTGAAAGTGCCCAGCTAAACATGCAGGTGACCATTGGTCCAAAGGCCAACAAGCCGATGATTATTAATATTCCCATTATGATTGGTGCAATGGCCTATGGAATTGCACTGAGCGAGGAAGCAAAAAGAGCTTTGGCCAGAGCGGCAAAAAGTCTGCAGACTTCCACGTGTTCTGGAGAAGGTCCTTTTTTACCTGAAGAACGCGCCGAAGCGGAAAAATACACCTTGCAAATTTCACGTTGGGCCTGGGGGGCAAGAACTCAAGAACAGATTGACTCTGCTGATATGTTAGAGGTTCAAATGGGGCAAGGCGCCGATATGGGATCTGTCACAATAGAGGCCGTAGAATTTCAAGGTCGAGCTCAAGAACTATCAGGATTGGCCCCTGATGAAGTGGCCATTTCCTTTCCAGCACCTCCTGGGGTTCAAAAACAAAGCGATTGGCCTGCTTTCATGAAAAGTCTGCGTAAACGGTCTAACGGTATTCCTATTGCCTTAAAACTGATGGCAACGGGGCATTTAGAGGATGACTTAGCGGCCGCTATAAATTTGGGTTTTGATGCCGTGATTATTGATGGTGCGCAAGGCGGTTCCCATGCGACAACTCCAATTAAACAAGATGATTTTGGAATACCCAGTCTCTTCGCTTTGATTCGAGCCGCGCGCTTTTTAAATAACCAGAGGGTGCGTGACCGTGTAAGCTTGATCGTAGCAGGGGGATATTTTACTCCTGGGGAGTGTCTTAAAGCTATTGCTCTAGGGGCGGATGCTATCTATATGGCTACCGTTCCACTTCTTGCCCTTACCCATAACCAAATCAGTAAAGTAATACCCTGGGAACCTCCTACTACCTTAGTATTTTACGATTCTCCTGCCAAGAGTAAACTTGATATCGATCAAGCAGCCACAAGTGTTGTTAATACCCTGACCTCTATGGTTTTGGAGATGGAAGAAGGTATGCGTGCTCTTGGCAAGGCAGCGTTGAAAGAGCTTAACGCTGATGACCTTGTCGCCTTGGATTCCTTGAGTGCCGAAGTTACCGGAGTGAAGCGTATCTATTAGTACTAGTTTTTTAACAAGAATTCTAACAAGAAGCACGTTGAGTCATTTCAACGTGCTCCTTGTTGCTAACCTATTTCCAATCCGACGGGTTAAGCTCTGAGCTAAACATCATTTTGACTAAGTTGAGATTTAGGCGAAAACCGTTTTCGCATCCTCAAAAACGACCTTGGATCGCTCTTAGCTTACGAAAGCTCGATTAATCACTTTTTTATTGTTCAGTCCTTTATTGTTATATAGAGAAATAAAGGACTCTAGATGAATTTCGATCGCGTAATCATTAAGCTAAACTTATTGAATCATTAATAAAGCCAACTTCACGCATATAGCTTACAATCTTAGAGAGATATTCGACATCTATTTCTGACCAAACAAAACCTGTTTGAACCAAATAATTAATAGTAAACGTAGAATCAACCGTGATGACGTTACTATAATTCAATCTCTTATTGACACTTAGATCGGAAACGAGACCACTCAGGGTTTCCTTTCCTTCTTTTGTTTGGGAAAGCTGCCTAATATAAACATCAAATTCCTGGTTAGATAGGGTTTGAACAGACATATTTAGTTCTCTTAAATAACTAAGGAGTTCGATTGCCTTAATCTCTTGATGATTGAACATGTGAAACACCAGACCGCGTGCCTGATTGACCTGGATAATATTCACAATCCCTTTAGCACAATAGTCTACCGGTGTAAACTCAATACTTTGATCAAAGAAACTTTCCGGGACAACTCTTAAAGCCACAAGGGACTTAATTTTACGATAAAAGGCATTTTGAGCTATGTTGTGCTGAAATTTACCATCCCAGTAGCGTCCGGTTAAGACACCAATCCTAAAGATAGCAAACCGCAAACCTTCAGTTTCAGCCTGAAACACCTGGTTCTCTGCAGCAAATTTGCTACGTACATAGACATTGGTTTTATAATCCTGTCCTAAATAAAAATCTTTTTCTGAAAAAACTGTCTTCCCTTTACTTAGGTCGACAACAAAATCTCCTGATATACTAATAGTTGAAATATGATTAAATTTCTTGTCAAATTTTAGACAAAAATCTATAACTTCCCTTGTCCCTTGTACGTTATTCTTCTCAAACTCACGATAATTACCATAGTGTTTGACCAATGCGCCGCAATGGATGACTGTCTGTACCTTTTGGGACAGATCTTTATAAGAGTTATCATCCAACCCAAATTGTTCAAAGGAAATATCCCCGTTAACCACAATAATTCTGTTTTTCAAGGTTACAGAAAGTGAGGGGAAGTAAAAGCTCAGCAGTTTATCCAATTTTACTTTGGCCTGATTCCCCCGTACCAGACAATAGATTATGTTCTTTGTTTGATCCAGTAACTCCCATAGAAGGTGTATTCCTAAGAAGCCCGTCGACCCCGTCAAAAGCACATTACCTATATCCATTGGCTTTATCGTCACTTCCGTTGGCCATACCCTATCAGAGAGATAAACTTCTTCTTCACTTTCTTTATCCTCTTGGCTACACCCCGTGATTTTAGAGGACAGCAACCCAATGGTTGGACATTCATAGAAATCCTGAGCGATCAGTTTCCATTCGTAAGATAAGGCGCCAGCCATAATTTCCAAGATTGTCAAGGAATCTCCCCCCAAAGCAAATAGGTTGTCATCAATTCCAACCCTTTCAACTTCAAGCGCTTCAGCCCAAATCATGGCTAGTTTCCATTCCACATCATTTCTGGGAGCAATATAAGCATGGGTTAACTGTTCCAATTCTAATTCGTTGGGTAAAGGCAAATCCCGGCGGTTGATCTTACCATTCGGAGTCAACGGTATAGCATCGAGCCAAATAAAACAAGCAGGAACCATATAATTTGGCAGATACTTCAATATATGAGATCTTAAACTTTCATGGCTGAGCCTTTTTTCACCCGTTAAGTAGGCACATAGATGTCTCTTGCCCGCTTTATCTTCTCGAACCATTACGATTGCTTCTTTAACCGAGGTATGCTCTAACAGGCAGACTTCGATTTCTTCCATCTCGATTCTTAATCCCCTGATCTTTACTTGGTTATCAGTTCGGCCCAAGCATTCTAGATCACCATTTTTTAGCCATCGTCCCAAATCCCCTGTCCGGTACATTGTATAACCCGCTATATAGGGATTAGCTAAGAAACGTTCTTTGGTCAATTCGGGGTTAGCTAAGTAGCCCAAAGAAACTCCATCCCCGACAATGAAAATTTCGCCTACTGACCCCATAGTTACTGGAGATAGATGATCGTCAAGGATATATATTTGGGTGTTGGCGATCGGTTTTCCGATCGTTATCTTTTCGGAATGAGTAACATTTGCCATTGTTGACCAAACCGTCGTTTCTGTTGGTCCATATAAATTATAGATTTCTGCTTGAGTAACGGATTTAAGTTGGGGTAATAATGGTGCAGGAAAACTCTCCCCTGTAATTAAGATGTGGGATAAATCATTCAAGCACTCCCGACCTTGTTCCTCACTCAAAATCAGCTTCATTCTTGACGGTGTGGCTTGCAGAACTTTAACTTGGTGTTTGCTAATCAGGGCAAAGAGATACTTTGCCATTGTTTGCTCTTCCGGATTGGCAATTATAACCTTCAGCCCTTTGGTCAAGGGCAAAATCGTGTCACTGAAGAAAATATCAAAGGAGATCGTTGTTAACGAAACAATCGTTTGACTCTCAAAGTTCAGATTCCGTGCTACGCTGTTAATGAGATTACATAAAGCCCTATGGTGAACCATAACCCCTTTGGGTTTACCTGTCGAACCTGAAGTAAAAAGCACATAGGCTAAGTCATCGGTATTATGGTTTATATCTTTTTCCAAGTTAGCCGTATCACTATTATAGACAGCGATGTTACTTAACGAAATGTTGGCAAACACACAATTCTTAAAGGTAGAACTATTAGGGTTATTTTTATCCGTAAGAATTAAGCGGGTATTACTTTGGTTAAGCATATAGGCAATTCTATCCCTAGGGTAAGCCGGATCTATAGGTAAATAGGCTGCTCCGGCCTTAAGAATCCCCAGAATACCTACTACCATTTCCAGCGATCTGTCGACAAGCAACCCAACAATCGAATTACAAGACATCCCTTTACCACGTATATAACGGGCCAACTGATTAGCCTTTTCATTAAGTTCTCGATAAGTTAATCTTTGGTCTCCGAAGACTATTGCCGTACTATCTAACGATTTTATAACCTGATCTTCAAATAGCTCAGACACAGATTTAGCTTCATAGGCTAATTCTGTCTGATTGAACCCTAGTAAGAGCTTAATCAGCTCGTCCTGAGATAACATTTGTAGTTCATATAGCCTTTTGCTTGGGTTTTCTAGGGCGTCGGTTAATAGATTGCATAGATTGTTATGCATTTGATCGATGTCTTCCTCACTGAAGGCTTCAAGTAAGTAGTCATAATCCAATTCTGGCAAGCCGGTATCTGCCCGGTCACTAACACATATTGACAGTGAGTTGGACTGTGCTCCGGGATAATTCCAGATTGCCTCATACTCAATGACCGAATCTAGCTTGAGATTGTGGTAATTCAAGGTAACATCCACAAGAGTTCCAGAGAATTGTTGTTTTTCACGAAAATCTTTTAATATGCTGCTATATGGATACCGCTGATGCCTCATAAATTTCTTTAACTCTCGAAAAGCCTCATTAACAAAGGCTAGAAAGTCAAGGCTTGGCTCAACATAGATTCTGACGGGTATATTATGCATAAACATACCCACTGTGTTCTTTTCCGTCTTGCCCGATCTATTCAAAATAGGAGTTTCAATCGCTATGTCTTTCTTATTACTTCGTTTGGACAGGTATAAGGCAAGCAGCGCATAAAAGACACTAAACGCCGACACTTTATTTAGCTCGCAAAAACTGTTCAATTTAGAACTTATTAACTCGGATAGAATATAACTTTTCCTTTTTCCCACCAAGCTGGTTATCCCTTTATTATCAGTAAACGATGTGAATTCTGGGACTGTTCCAAAAACACCTGACCAGAATTCCATATGTTTTTCAAAGCGTGGGGTAGCCATATATTGAAGTTCATCATTAATATGATGAACAAAGGAAAATTCCTCATCATGACTTTCTGAAAGGCTATTGTACTTTAGTTGCCAATATTCTTTCAGCATCTTTCTTATCACCAGAGCGGTTCCCCAGGCGTCAATAATCGTATGATGGAATTTGAAGAAACAGATATTTTTCTTCTCACTTAACTTAATCAAGGCAAAATAAAAAAGTTCTGAGTTGACTAAGTTAAATGGGGTTTCAACCATTTTCTTTTCCCATTGTTTATAATCATTTTCGCCATGATCATAGCTAAAATCTAAAACATCAAACTGCTTTTTGACAAAGTCAGAAAAATATTGTTGTGGCGTACCGTTTTGATTAACCAATCTAATACGAAGAGCATCGTTGTGTTTAATCACTATATTTATGGCTTCATTCATTAAAGTAAAGTCTATTACCTCACGGATTACCGCAGTTGTCGATGAAACAGCTTGGCTCGTACCAGGGTATAAATTATCTGCCACCCAGATAGATTTCTGGGCATTTGTTAAAGGATATAACTTGTACATACGCATTATCCTCCTTAATTTAAAACCCATCATCCAGAACTCTTATCCGACTTCAATAAAGTTTAACCTCACTAATATTCAACATATAATTCAAAAGGTCCTCTTCCTTCAAAAGCGTACAGCCATTAAGGATACTGTCGCGCTGACTATAACTAAAAAACACCTGCTTTTCTCTGATCAAGTAGAGAAAAGCAGGTGTTTGCTAGGGCCTTACTATTTTGTGAATTATTAGGTCCACCTTTAACGAGACCAGGTGGAATCTCGACGCAACCTTTGCCACCGCTCCTTAATTACTTAATTCAAAGTATACATTAAATGTGGAACCTGAAGGGCTAGTTTCAACACTTATCCTTGCATTGTGGCGTGAAATTATACCGTAACACACAGCTAATCCTAAACCTGTTCCTTGTTCTTTCGTTGTAAAGAATGGTGTGCCTAACTTTTCCAAAATACTCTGTTCAATTCCTTTACCTTCATCCGAGACGACTAAGGCTACCTCATTGTTAGTAAAAAACGTCTTTATTCTTAAATGTCCGCCACTAGACATAGCTTCTAACCCATTACGAACAAGATTTAATAACAGTTGGCGTATTTCCTGAATGTCGAGCTGTAAATCCGGCACATTATTAAGTTCAACCGTTAATACTTTATCATTGGCTTGGGCGTCCGCTTGGACGAGCGGCAAGGTGGAAGTGACTATGTCATTAATATTGTGCAATTCAAACATGGTTGGTTTGTTTTTATTGATAGAAAGAAACTCTGAGAGAATGCAATTTGCACGGTCAAGTTCTTCAATCATTAGGTCAAAATATTCCTTATCCTTTGACTCTTGTTTGTTCCTAAGTAATTGCAAAAAACCTTTTACAGTTGTCATTGGATTTCGGACTTCATGACTAATACTTGCAGCCATTTCACCGATTAAGTTCAACCTATCCAATTTAGCCATCTCTATCTGCGCTCGTTTGTTCTCCAGTATCTCTCTAGAAAGTAAATCATTCGCTGTCTGTAATTCTTTTGTACGCTCTGTGACTAAATCCTCTAGATAATGTTTATGTAGCAAATCCTGTCGTCTAAATTGATAAAGTACTACGGAGAGAAAATATGATACTATCAATAAAACAGATGCGTTTATATAGTGCGCCTGGCGAAGAGCGGGATCCGCTTGACTAGTAGCTACGGAAATCATAATAGTAATCCAGGATAATCCATATAAAAGTACTGCAATCTTCGGTTTATAGTTACACATAACAGCGATAATAATGCAGGTTATAACGTAAACAGTAAGTTGACTATGAATTTTTTGATCGATCCAACCCGATGTTATAGCCGCATGGTTTAGCAAAAAGAGAGCAAATAGGATTCCAAAGAAGTTATGAGCTGAAATTATTTTTTGGGGGGACTGGGCAATAATTCTGTAGGAACTCAAAATAAAAAGAAGTGTTACCAAACCCAAAACGACATGAGAATAGAATAAATACTTATAACCATCGGTAATACTCCAGAGACCTTTAACGTTATTGATATAGTCAACAAATAGCAGTATAAAGTTGCTCATGAACAATACGATGGATAATTTTCTGGTTCGATTAAAATTATCCATCGTTAGAATCCCGTCGATGGCATTATCGTAGTAATCTGTCCCATGTTGCAATTGAAAGAATCCCATGCTTTGTTGCTCCTATCCCAACCCTTTTCCAAAATAAAATTCAACACAAAGCAATGATTTTCCTTCTTTTGGCCATTATTGTTAGCCAACGACCTACTTTGTCACATTAAGTAGTCCCTGCAAGCTTTTATCTAAACATGACCTCTAGGGACTACTGAGGTCTTTTATATAATCTAAAAAATCTTCTTCCCACTTCATTCGATATTCCAGTCTAGCTAGCCCTCTTTGAGAATTTGGGGCATATACCGTCACGACATAGAATTTTTCAAACTCTAAAGTTATTAGTCTTCCTTCTTGATCATGTTCTTCTTTACCCATTCCGTAGACTATATTGAGAGGTTCTGTCCTAGAAAAAATTGCGGTTCCAGAGTAGCCCTTTTTCTGAGCAAAGTTCCAGTACTGATAATAGCCGTCGAGATTAAATGGAATCTGATCTTCCTGCACTTTTGTTTCCTGCAGGCAAAAGATATCTGCATTTTCCTTTGCAAAGAAATCCAAGAATCCATTTTTTACACAAGCCCGAATTCCATTAACGTTCCATGATTATAGCACAACCACAAAGCCCAGATTCCAACAAAAATTATCCCCAAAACCTTTGTCTGAGGGATATAATCGATACTTGCTTCTTGATTCAATTAATGATCTTGCCTGAGCTTGTTATGCAGTAGCTGCTGGCCATGCAAAGAGATCTCATTGGTTGGAGATCTCCTTTATCATGACCAAAACTTCCGCCTTTACCGATATATAAATCACTCAGTTGTTCCCGTCCGAGGTAACGCTCTTGCAAGTTGATGACGGTGCAACGCCAATAATAGACTAATTTTTTACTTATCTTTTAACTATTTTTTATGAAAACACAATTTGTAAATAATTGGAAGCTTAAATCGTTCGCGAAATTATCAGATTACTAGCAAAACAATTGAATAGCCTGCTCATTTGGGTTAAAATGTTCTTAATTCTTTCATAACTTGACCTAGTTGCTGTAAGAGGATAGAAGGGAGTGAATTACCATGAATTATGAAAAAATGTGGAATGAGCTACTAAAAAAAATAAAGTTTGAGTGTGAAAAGGTAAATGGGGTTAATGGATCGACTAAAGAAGATCATATCAAATTTAATGCATTATATTCGATTGTTAAGATAATGGACGATATGGAAGGTATGGGAGGTAAAGTATAAATGGTTAGACAAATGATGAGTAAGAGGAACTATCCTTCCTCTTACTCATCATTTGCCATTTTTGGGGTCAGGCCTGAAATATTCCCTTATCCTCTTTGCGACTCGAAAGTGGCTTTTGGGGACAGGCCAGAAATTTCCTCATATCCTTTTTGGGGCGCGAAGGGACCTTCGCGCCCCAACGAGTTCCGCCGAATAGAATATTATCTCATAGGGAGGGTATCTGACGAAACCCTCCCTATAATTTTTACAGTGATTCGGAACAAACTATATTAAATAGGTAGTCCTCTGAGATTGTCGATCGATCATTTGTTTCCTGATCCGAAGTCCGGAGTAGCTGTACCGAGATGGGACACCGTCAATTTGTCGGTCAAACAGAAGCTGGAAGAAATTCGTGTCTATAAATCATAAAAATTGATACAGAGAGTCCCATGGCGCTCATGACATCTTTTTACCTTCGAATAGGGCTCTCTTCCTTAAATCGACCATTATTTCTTCAAACTGCTTTAAATCCAAAGACTGGGCGCCGTCGCACAGTGCCCTAGAAGGGTCATTATGGGCTTCAATCATTAACCCATCTGCCCCTACAGCCATGGCTGCTTTGGCAAGCGGCGCAACGAGGCTGCGTATTCCTGCCGCATGACTGGGATCCACGATCACCGGAAGGTGTGACTTCTGCTTGAGCAGGGGAATTGCGGATAAATCCAAGGTATTTCTTGTCATCGTCTCAAAGGTGCGTATACCCCGTTCACAAAAAATGACTTGTTCATTGCCCTCGGACATAATATACTCTGCACTCATTAGCAGCTCTTCGATCGTGTTGGCTAGGCCTCGTTTCAGGAGGATCGGCTTTCTACATTTGCCCACTTCTTTAAGCAAGTCAAAGTTCTGCATATTCCTAGCCCCGATCTGGATAATATCCACTTC
>NZ_JUEE01000218.1:0-31631 GCF_000802135.1 Desulfosporosinus sp. BICA1-9 | reverse complement strand
CCGATGATTTCTCCGGATAAGGGCCCTGAGGCTCGTGCCGCTCCGCAATAGAAGCTTTTGGCATAAACGACTTCGACTTCGGCTTTTTTCGTGGCTTCGTCTAAGGCGACGTAGGTTGAATCATCGATGTCGGCGGTGATCATGCCGATGGAACGCTGATACCCTGTGAGGCCCAATTTCTCGGCAAGATCCGGGGCCACATTGGGGATTAATCTAACGGCTAATACTTTTGGCTTAATGGGCTCTATCATGGTTACCCTCCCTATTAATGCCGGACGTTTTGCTTAGTTCCGACGATTTATTTGGTATTCTCGACGTTTTTGGTTTTCGGCTTTTCTTCGATAACCGGTAATTTAGGCAGGATGGCTTCAAGTTCCGGATGCGGGCGCGGGATCACGTGACAGCTGACGAGTTCTCCGACTCTCTCGGCTGCAGCGGCTCCGGCATCGACCGAGGCTTTTACGGCTCCGACATCTCCTCGGACCATGACCGTGACTAAGGCGCCTCCTACTTTTACTTTCCCGATTAAGGTGACATTCGCTGCTTTGACCATGGCATCGGCCGCTTCGATGGCTCCTACGATTCCACGGGTTTCTACCATGCCTAGTGCTACGAGATCTGCTCTTATAGCCATTTGTGTTTTTCCCCCTTTACTCTCTCGTTTATAAATTTTTGTTAATATTATTTACACTACTATCTTCATTATATAGGGACAACTAGAAATTAACTATACTCCCTTTTGTCGCCGCCTAAGCCGCCAAGTTAATCATCGTAGTTCGCAATAATTATAATAAAGGGTTGCGTGTCGCTACCCTCTACTCTAGATTAACACCCGACGCTTTAGCATCCAGGATCTTCTTAATTAAGCTAGCCAGATGCGCGCCTGCTTCTGCTGCCGGAGTCCCTCCTTTGTGAATATTACTGATCACGGTTCGCTCACTCTCGACCATACCTAGTCTTGGATTATAGCCCATATAGGCACTCATACTCTCGGCAGTTCCCAAACCTGGGCGTTCTCCAATCAGGATCACAGCAACTTCAGGTTTTAACTCTTCACCGATGGTATCCATCACAGCGACCCGACCATTTCGAACAAAGATTGTGGTTCCCAGTTTTACACCCATTCCTTCGAGGCCCTGGATTAAGGCTGGAAGAAGATTAGGAATGTTAGCTTCAACTGCTTTACTGGATAATCCGTCGGAAACGATAATTTGGACCGTAGCACCTTTTGGGCAGCCATTCGTGAGAAACACTAAATTCTCGTCATTAAGTTTTCTTCCTAAGTCTGGCCGGGTAAGATATTCATCTTTTGACAGGCAAAGGGTCTGAACGGAAACCATATTATACTTCGCTGGGAATTCTTCTGGAACTTCACCGAGCACTGAGTCTTGCGCAACAGCGTGATCTGCGCGAAAACGAAGTAACGTATCCGTCAAAGGACGGGGTCCACTTCGCCAAACTCCGATTCGAGCGGGAGTAGAAAGTTTCATCTCTTCATAGAGTGCCTTATTGACTGGATTAGGTACCTGTAAATAACGTTGCAAATCGATTTCTGCTAAATCTGTTATCTGACATTCGTCTACTATCGATGAATTTGCTAAAGGTGAAGCATTGTTGGAACTTTGATTCTTTCCCTTCTCCATTCCTTTAAGCAACTCTTCCACGATCAGGCGAACACTATCTTCCAAGCTCATCTTCTTATCCCCCCCTTACCTTGTGAATATAGTGGCATCCCCAGCACGGGCCGTAAGTCTACCCTTGGCTAGGATTCCCATGGATTCTGCCCAAGCCTCAAACTCGGGTAGCGGTCTCAAGTTAAATAGTTCTCTTAAGGTCGCAATGTCATGGTAGCTAGTACACTGGTAATTTAACATCACATCATCCCCCATAGGGATCCCCATGAAATACGTACAGCCTGCCGCTGCAAGGAGAGTCGCCAGATTTTCAATATCATTTTGATCTGCTTTCATATGGTTGGTGTAACAAGCATCAACCCCCATCGGTAAGCCCGTAAGTTTACCCATGAAATGGTCTTCAAGACCTGCCCTAGTCACTTGACGAGTATCATAGAGATATTCTGGACCGATAAAGCCAACGACGGTATTCACTAAAAAGGGGTTATAACGACGCGCTAACCCATAACAGCGTGCCTCTAAGGTAACTTGGTCAGCACCATGATGTGCCTCAGACGAAAGTTCCGAGCCTTGTCCCGTTTCGAAATACATAATATTAGGTCCTGTTGCGCGACCCTCTTTTAATCCTAGGGTATACGCTTCGTCTAAAATTTCTTTGGTGACTCCAAAAGCTTCGTTCCCAACCTGTGAACCAGCAATCGATTGGAATAATAAATGAATGGGAGCCCCTTTTCTCAAGGCCTTCATTTGAGTTGTGATATGCGCTAATACGCAAATCTGAGTAGGTATCTTCCATTCCTCAACAAACTGATAAAGGGTTTCCAAGCTACGGATGGTAGCGGGTACGGAATCGTCAACGGGATTAAGTCCTAATACCGCGTCTCCCACACCATAGGACAAGCCTTCACGTAAACTGGCTAAAATCCCATCAACCCCATCTGTGGGATGATTCGGTTGAAGCCGAGACGCTAGGCATCCTGCTTTTCCTATCGTGGTATTACAATGCGCCAGATTTTGAATTTTGGCAGCACCTAATATCAAGTCGAGGTTGCTCATAAGTTTAGCTACGGCAGCGACCATCTCTGAGGTGAGACCGCGACTGATCCTATGGAGGGCAGATCCAGTAGTTTCAGTTCTAAGAACATACTCTCGAAACTCTGCAACACTCCAGTTCTTAATTGTGTGATAGATCGGTTCGTTGACATCGGCATCAATAATGCGTGATACTTCGTCTTCCTCAAGCGGAATGACCGGATTCCTCCGTAAATCTTCTAAAGTAAGTTCCGATAAGACTCGTTTTGCAGCGATCCGCTCTGCGGCATCTTCGGCCGCAATTCCAGCTAGAATATCTCCTGACTTAATTTCGTTCGCTTTCGCCAGAACATCTTTTACATCTTTAAATTTAAAAGTTTGACCAAAAAGTCGTGTCTTGAGATTCACGATTTCACATCCCTTCTATCGAGACTATTAACGGGCAAATACTAAGGTTTTGACAATCACAGGCACCGCATCTTGATGGGGCAATGGTTTATTGATATCCAGAAAATCTCCAAAGGCAAGTTCGATACCATCCAAACAAACCAATGGCATAGCAGGAAGAAGTCTTTGCAGAGTTTGTCCAAGCACTTTAGCAATATCCTGTTGGGCGATGATCACTTTAGGCTCTCCCTTTATTAAAGGAAGCTCACAGGCTAGATTTTCTGCAAGGGTAAGAATCGTTAGAAAGTCCGTATTAGGCAAGGGTGGGATTATTAGCGCAACCGTACGATAGAGAGAGTCGATATAATTCTCTGAGGATTTAAGCCACGTAAACCTACCCGACGCTTCCAATTCCGGAAACACTGCAGGTACATTTCGTAACGGAAGTGTATTCTTGCCGACCGTAATTGTCGATCCTGATACATTCATCGTGTGTGCTCCTGCACCGAGCACTGTGGCATGGATTGTCTCGGACCCCTCGTGTACGGAATGAGATGAATAAATCCGACTATCATGAAACGCTTCTGCCAAGAGTGGCCCAACATCCCCATGGATCCACCATTCCTTGATCCCAGGAAGATAGATATACTTTGCGACCCCTCCAGAAAAGACCACTCCTTCGATTTTGACATCTGGCAACAAATTCGTCATGACTAAGGGCTCGTCCTGTGCGAGTAGAGGTTCCTGAAAGATGATCCTTTCAACGCATTCTACCATACTTCGTAAGCAGGTTTGAATCAAAGCCAATTCGTCCCCACTTTGAGTTTTGGAAGTGTTCGAATAACAATAATTCATTATCTTCTGAGCAGGTGGGGAAATGTATATTAAGCGGTGGGACATGGGATCAACTTCGAATAGTCTACCTCCAACATTGATACATGCCGTCCCTATGCACTTACCACGATCAAAAAAAGCAATATTCGTAGTCCCTCCACCGATGTCGATGTTGGCAATACACGCCTGTAAGCGCTTGGAGAGCGCCTCAGCTCCCGATCCTTTTCCAGCGATCACACTTTCGAGATCTGGTCCAGCCGTCGCTACGACAAAATCTCCCGCATAATCTGCTAAAGAATGGATAATTTCTGAGGCATTCTCCTTTTTAGCTGTCTCCCCAGTAATAATAATGGCCCCAGTGTCAATCTGTTCCGGCTTCACGCCCGCCTTCTCATATTCCTTCGCAATAATTTTGCGAAGTGCAGCACCATCAACATGCTGTCGATCTTCAAAGGGCGTGAAGTGAACCTTACCCATATAGGAGATACTTTTATGGCTAATTTCAACTTTTGGCACTTGACTACCAGGCATTACATTGACTAAGGTGAGCTGCGAAATGACCAACTGAGTCGTTGTTGTTCCGACATCGATCCCCACACTGACTAGAGTCATCTCTTTAGCCATGTTTTTTTCATTAACTCCAATCTTTTAAGAAGGCTTTTTCCAGATACGTATTAGGCATCCAGTTCATCTAAAACGCCAAACTCTTCCTCAAAGGGCCTAATATTCTTGTTACCCCAAACAAAGTAGTAGGCGATAGCAATGAAATAAACAAGCGCTGTCCATTTCAAAGCGGGTATACTGGAAACTAAGACACTTATCGTCAGAAAAATGCCCGTAATAAAGCTAATGACTGGGACTATTGGATACGATACTTTAAAGGGTCTTTTGAGATTGGGTTCTTTGGAGCGTAAGATAAACAGACTGATTAAGCTAAGCATATAGAGGGCAACAGAACCAATAACTGCAATGGTAATCACGATTGCAGTCTGCCCCGTGAGAACGACACCTAGTCCAACAAGTCCAGGGACTAACAATGCCCAGACTGGAGTATGACGTTTAGGGTCGACATACGCCAAGAATTTAGGCAAATACCCAGTCCGAGCCATCGCATAAGTTTGACGAGAGTAACCTACGATAATCCCATGCAGGGAAGCAATTAAGCCAAACAAGCCAATGATATTGACCAAAACAACAATAAAGGCATTTTCGCCAAAGACTTGAGCTAAAGCGATAGGCAACGGGAAGTCCACCGCTGAAACTAAGTTGTAATCTGCAATACCTGCCGTCAAGAAAAGGGTTAGGAAGCCCATAATCATTAAGGTTCCCATACCGCTTAAAAAGCCTTTAGGGATATCTTTCTGCGGATTGACCATTTCTTCCGCAGCCATGGCTCCGCCTTCAATAGCGAGATAGAACCAGATGGCGAAAGGAACGGCTGCCATAACACCTTTCATACCGAAAGGAAGGAGCGGCTCTGCCATAACTCTTGTCATCGAAAAGTGAGGAGCCGCGGCAACCCAGAAAATAACTAAACCAACAAGAGCAATAATGGTGACTACTAATTCTACCGTAGCTGAGGTTTTCATTCCTAAGTAGTTCACAAAGATAAAAAACAAAAAAGCGGCAACCGCTGCAGTCAAGGTTGGGACGGAGGGAACTAGAAAGTTAATATACCCACCAACAGCCAGCGCAATGGCAGGAGGCGCAAACACAAATTCAATTAAGCAGCTTATTCCATTCATATACCCCCAAAAAGGACCCATTGCTCTGCGTGCATAGGCCGAAGGACCACCAGCATGGGGTATCGCCGTTGCCAACTCAGAGTAAGACAAGATAAAGGTTACATAAAAGATCGTGACTGGAATTAAGGCTAAGGCTAATCCCATAGGCCCACCTGCCCCAAATCCATAGCTCCAGCCGAAATAGTTTCCCGAGATGACTAAACCTACTGCGAGAGCCCATAAATGAATTGGTTTTAGTACTCTGGATAAATGTGCATTTCCATCAGTTCCGGGTGTCACTAATTTAGTCTCTGTTGTCACACAAAAACCTCCTCTAATTTATTCGATGGGACACTTGATACCTACCAAGGGATTATCATCTATATCCAATATCTCCTTTCTTAGAAAAAAATTAATGCCCTTTATCACACCCCAGAAGGTCCAGGCTGTGATAAAGGGCATTATTGCCCACTATTCCTTTGTATAAACGGACATAGCTGATAGGTAGAGCTGTTTCCATCTTATAAATATAGGTAGTTCGCTATCCGATAGATTTTCTCCTTCTTAAATAAGCTCAATTCAATAATAATTTATCGGAGATTCAAATTTTTTCATTGCATTTACTTTTTCTTGCCAGTTTTCACATACTCCTTAATCTCTTCTACTGTCATCCCTGCTAGACCTAACACATTAGCTGTCCTTCCTTCTTCCCACCACGATCTTTCGTGTATGACAGAATAGACATTTACTACTGCATCGATGATTGGAGTAACGACCCCGACTTCCTTGGCAATCGTGCTCCATGGTACCAAACCGTAGGGTGCGTCTTCAGTTAAATACCTGCTATTAATATCATTTGGTCCCACGATCGGAGTCAAAGAAATATTCCCATGGATATTAAGGTACAGTTCTTTCCAGTCATAACCTTCCTGCATACCAGTGAAATCCTCTATTGGGGTAAGTTTGTATCCTAACTTTCTGCCAATAGCCTTTCTTTCCTCGTCAATTTGTATATTAACTTTAGCTGCTGATGGGGTAAAGCCATGTTCGTATACATAAAAATCGCCTCTAGCCCAATATTCAATAGAGCCAATATTAAGGAGACATGGCCCTGCATGTACTGCAGGATTAACTATGCTTAACCCACATTCCAAAACATCTGCATACACTTTTTCAAAAGGATGAATCCTGCGAATATCCTCAAGTAATTCTTCAGACTTTTCAGCAGGCAAAAAAGCAATATTCACCTTATTTAAACCAAAGATATTCACTTTACCTGGAGATGTACTCCTTGTATCATACGGTAAGTTATTTACTTCGGTAATGACTGGTCCGTCATCTTCTCCAAAAACTTCTTTCAATAGTAACGATCCAAAGGCTCCTGGATATAAAATAATTATTTGTTCTTTGTTTACTTTGCCTTTCAATAACTTTGCATAAGATGTATGAGCAAAGGCCGGAACCACAAGCACGATATATTTCACGTCTTTTATGGCTTCTTCAATATCGGATGTTACCTTCTCAAGCTTGACAGTCCCCTGGATAACCCCTGTCACTTCTATGGTTTCAGTTTGAAATAAATTTGCCAAATTATGTTTGTATTCAGGCATTTCGTACATGTTTACACTAAATCCACGTAACGTTAAATCCGCTGCCATGGCATGAGCTCCATGACCTCCACCAAGGATAGCTATCTTGTTATTGTTTTTCATGAAAATCTCCTCCTACTATATCTTGTGTTCTAGTCTTAATGCTTCTTAGATAAATCGTTGCCGCAGATAGTAATTTTGGACTTGCATGTTAATGTTGCAAAATTAATTTCGGTAACCAAGTAGAGATAATCGGGAAATAAGTGGTAAGTAGTAATGTTGGTGTCCAGGCGAACAATAACATTGCGAAAGTAGGTTTAAGCATCTCATTGATGGGGGCCCCACCAATACGGCCTGCGAGGTAGAGCAAGGGAGCCGTTGGAGGAGTTATATTACCCATTCCCAGATTAACGCCGACGATGGCTGCAAATTGAATCGTACTTACTCCTAGCTGGGTGACAATGGGCAAAAGAATGGGTGTACAAAGCAAGACCGCACTAACATCATCCATTAACATTCCAATTATAATCATGAAAACGTTAATCATTAACATGATAACAATTTTGTTCGTTGAAATTGACTGAAGGACAGACATGATCGTCGCCGGGAGATTCTCCATAATATATAAACGACTTAAGATCATTACAGCGTATAACATGACCATTATTACACCAGTTGTGACAGCGCTATCAATGATGACCTGTAAAAAGTTCTGGCGGTTTAAACCTTTATAGATGAAGAACCCTACAGGAATAGCATATACAACGGCGATAGCAGCTGCTTCAGTAGGTGTCACTATCCCTCCATAAATCCCTCCTAGAACTAGGATTGGCATAACCAAAGCCGGGGAAGCTTTGAAGGTTCTTTTTTTTGCTTCTCGGGAAAATGTTTTATAGTCCATTTTTTCATTGATGACTAAATCAGGATTCTTTCTTAAATAGACCATATTTACTAAAGATAACAACGTCATCAAGATGATACCTAGGATTACTGACGCTAGAAAACTTGCCAGAACTGACTGATTTCCAATCCAAGCATAAAGAATCATGATAGAACTTGGTGGTATCAACATACCTAAGACAGAGGAATTAGCAATTAGTGCTGCGGAAAATCCTTTAGGATAACCTGCTTTTTCCAAGCGTGGAAACATGATCGACCCAATGACAGATAATGTGGCTGCCGCACTACCTGTAATGGACCCAAAAACAGCACAAGAGACAACTGTTACTACTCCAAGTGCTCCTTTGATACTTCCAACAAATAGTTCAACCAAGCCCACTAATTTTTCGCCAATTTTACCCTTCTCCATTAATCCTCCAGCGAGAATGAATAATGGAATAGCTAGTAAAACAGTTGTGCTCATTTTGCTATATCCATAAGGCAATAAAAAACTCGGGTCATATCCTTGCGTGAAGATCAAAAAGATAACTGATGCAAAAAATGCAAAAGGGACTGGCACTCCCAAAAGTAATGTAATTACAAGTATTAATAACGCAATTCCAACAATCATTCAATCCCCCCCCGTCTAAGATAAATTATTACCAGAGGATTTACTTATTGAGAATTAATAATTTCAATTTCTTTATATCGTCTATTAAATGAATCGTGAAGTAAAAAGACATTAAGCTAAAGCTTAGAAAGATTGCACCTTGTGGAATGACTATCGGAATTCGCCAAACAGAACTTGTGCCTCCTTTGATTAAACTCCAAGAAAAAAAACTCACGGCATAATAAGTAGCCATATAACACAAACCTGTTGTAATAAGAGAACTAATCAGCATTACAATGCTTCGGATTTTAGGGCTGGTAACATACACCGACACTAAATCAGCAGTAATATGATTTTTCTGATAGCTACCGTATGATCCACCCATGAAATATAGCCAAAAGGCAAAAATTACGATTATTTCCTCCATTCCATAAAGGTCTGTTTTAAATATATACCGTAAAGTAGCCCCTAAACTGATACCAATAACTATCATTAAACTGCAAACTATCATTACAGAACGCTGGAATTTTAAAAGGGCCTCCCATGAAATTCTAGCGATTTGCTTTATACCTAATGAATTTGACCCCAAATTAACTCCTCCTTTCTATCATTCAAGGTACTCCTTTTTCAAAGTTAAGGTTTCCCTATACTTTTCAATGATTAAGGGAGGATGCTTTGCGTTAAGGCAAAATCCCCTCCCCCAACAGCTTGTACTTGCTACTTTTGACTATTTGTATTCCTTCAAAAGGCCATCCATTATTTCTTTCCCTAAACGATTGTTTAATTTAGGCCAGCTAGTTTTACGCGTTTGATCAGCAAGAGTCTTAAGGTCGGCATCAGATAACTCAATAACTTTAATTCCTGCTTTTTTCATCTCATCCATATATTGTTTGTCGCTCTTTTGGGAAATATCAACGCTCTCTGTTGATAATTCGGCTGTAGTATCTGCGATGATTTTTTGATCTTCAGCACTCAAAGATTTCCACAAATCTAAATTCATCACGTAAGAAGTGTTTTCAACGAAATTATTAACTGGAATATAGTATTTTAGAACATCCCTAAATCCCAGCCAATTTGAAACCGGGGTTCCGCCGCTCCAGCCATCTGCAACCCCAGTCTGTAGTGCGGTATACAATTCTGCATAAGGTACAGTAACAGTGGTGTAATTCATATCATCAGCCCATACTTTGAAAACATCCATAGGTGGAACCCGGAGTAGGACATTCTTTTTGCTTGTAACTGAGGCAGGATCCTCTGGCAGTTTAGTCATGCCCAGTCCACCAAATCCTTCTACATTGAAACCTAAAAGTTTTACATTTAAGGCATTATTGAGTTGATCCATTGTATTGTAAATATAGGATCCCTGACTATAAAGCTTTCTGACCTGGTCATAATTTTCTGCAATGGAGGGTACATAAGTTAGTTCTAGTTTGGGGTCATGTCCACTTGGTATAGAAATAAGAGCCATCTCAATGGTACCCTTCATAATTTCATCATAAATCAAGGTATAGTCTCCCAGTTGGTTAGCAGGATAGAGTGTCATTTGAATTCTACCATTTGTCTTAGCCTCTACTGTCTCCTTTAATTTCGTCATAGCTTGTGTACCAGGGTGATCAGACGGATATTGTCCTGCCATGCGAATTTTGATTGTTTTTTGAGGAGTTGCAGCATCTTTAGAATCCGCGACTTTATTTTGCCCGCATCCTGTCAGTGTAAGTATACTTATAACAAAGACCGCTAATACAACATAAACTAATTTTTTATTTCTCATAATAATTCCTCCTTCTATTTTTGGTTGTTTGTGTTAATTAATTAAATTTAGCTTGCCCCCTCCATTCAGTTAAAATTTGCAGGAAAACTTCCAGACAATTCGTACCAGTGATGTTAGGTAGAGATTGAACATCGGTCTCTTACGCTTTTCATTGTACGAAGCTTTTCAAATAGGTCCTTGTTAACCGAGGCAGATAAGTGCGATAATTCTGATTCTGTTTAAATTTAAGATAAGTATATCTATTGTAGGACTTTATTTCATTGGAACGAGAGAACAAAATTGATTAAGATAATGTACAAATTTTTAGTATGCTGATACAACTACCTTTGAAACTTGCCCAGACTCACCTAATTAGCCTTGCGATCAGCATTTACTAAGGACTGTACGAATCAAAAAAAAGTAGCTTAATACAGCTACTTTAGTAAAAAAACTTCTTTTTTTTCCAACTAATTCTTTTAACTGGTCTTAATCAAACTTGCTTCATTTTCTTTGAGAGATCATTATTTAAAATCTGAACTTTCACAGCAAAATATAGAGTAATTGACTCTCTAAAATTGCGCAAATTAAACCCACTTATTTGTTCGATTTTTGTTAGTCTATAAAATAAAGTATTCTTATGAATGTCTAAATTCTTAGAAGTATTGATAGGACTGAAACCTGATTCACACCAAACACATATAGTTCGGGATAGTTCATCCCAATCAGATTGTTTTTGCAAACTGTACAATACATTTACCACAAACTTTTGAGAAATATTCTTATTTACACTGGAAAGCAGTTCTTCTAAATACAAATCATTGATACTAAAAATCATGGGCAATCGATTATTCCTTTTTCCGATGGTTAATGCTCTCCAAGCTTCTCTATATGAATTTCGCAACTGGGATATATTCCCTGATACTGAACCAATACCCATAGTAGCTCTGGTATCAAGCTTCTGAAGATTAATTTCTAATTCGAAACATTTCTTTTTCACTTGTGCTATTATTTCATTTTCAGATTGTCTTTGATTAATGGCATGTAATACAACAAATTTGTCATTTGCTATTGAAGTCGATATATCTTCGGTAGAATTAAAAGCATTTTTTATAGTATTATCCACCCTTATTTTCATCAATTGAATCATCATTTCCGGCGAATCTTCAATTGATGAATGTTGATAGATTTCTTGAGTAATATTACTAAATTGATACAGATCAATAACAATGGCAATATATGGCCTAGTTAGATTATAGCCAAGTTCTTGCCCTCGAATTATAAGAAGGCCTTCATCTTTAGTATCCGGGTCAAAGACCGAAATCTCCTGTATTAAATTTTGCAGAGCCCGTTCCCGCAGAAGGGAGGACTTGAGTATAATCTCCTGACGCAACAAGATCTCAACCTGTTTTTTGACAATAGAAATAAATTTGCCAACATCTTCAGGTTCACCCCCTATAGCAACTGTACCAACAACTTTATTAGCTAATTGGATTGGCGCGGTATAACCCGGCTTAACTTCCAAACGTTGCGCTTCCTGAAGATCATGGAATTTAGGTTTACCTGATTTTATAACCTCTAAAGAAGCACGATGAAGGGTTTCTAATCTATTTATATCATCAGAACATCCAATTATTATACCGAATTCATCAGTAATAAGAAGATGATAACCAATAATCTCGCTTATTGATTTTGCAATTTCCTGAGCCAATTCCTTTAACACTTTATAGTTCACCTCTGTAAAAAATTAATTGTCAATAGTTTTGCCATAACCATAAAAAAAAATCAAAGACCCTTCATCCCATCTCGGTAACTCTGGATGCGATGAAGAGCCCTATTGTCAAAATCTTTCTGATTATCTTTTTTTTGAAACCTTAATATCCTCATTGACAATTTGAGCTGCCAGTTTTACAACCGTAATTCGAAGATCCATGGCCTGATGAATAAGTAATTGATGCGCTTCATAGTCACTAATTCCATTGCGTTCTGCGAGGATAGAACGGGCTCGATCAATCGTTTTTTGACTTTGTAATTCCAGCTGGGTGTTTTCCAATTTCGCACGGACGGCTTGCATCTCTCTCCAGCGAGCATAAGCAATTTGGATGGCAGGTAGAAGATCTCGTTCAGTAATAGGTTTGACAAGATAGCCATACACGCTAACTTTCTCTGCTCGATTAATAAATTTGGACTGACTGTAGGCAGTAAGCAATAAGACGGGAATGTTCATAGAGTGCAAGATCTTTGCCACTTCCAGGCCATTAAGCCCTGGCATCATCACATCAAGAATCGCCAAATCTGGAGCGAACGATTTAGCCAATTTAACAGCTTTCAGGCCATTATTTGCTTCAGCGCAAACAATATGTCCTGCCCCTTGCAACATTTCTTTAATATCCAAGCGAATGAGTGCCTCATCATCGGCAATTAAGATGGATAGTACGCTCATAACTGTCCCTCCGAACTATGTTTTGGAAAGCTAACCGTTACAATCGTCATTCCTTCTATACGTTCCATTTTAGACTCTCCACCTAATTGGTCTCTCACTAGTGAATCAACGATCTGTAAACCCAAGCGCTTTTGCTTTACTTGATCAAAAGGCCTGTCTGGATCTGGTCCATTATCTCTAACTGTAAGAGTTATCGTTCCTCTTTTTTCTGTGATTGATAAGATAATAAGACCCTTTTCTAAGAAACGAACCCCATGTTTGAAGCTGTTCGTCAAGAGTTCATTAATGACGAGCGCTAAAGGAACAGCTTGTATACTCGGCAGATGAAGAGTTTGTCCTTCGACATGAGCCTCGATGCACTGCTCAGGTGACATGGAACTTTCTAATAAACTACTAAGTATACGTTGGCAGAGTTCCCTTAAATCAACGGAATCACAATTTTGACAGGCGAAAACATCATGGACCATAGCAATGGATATAATTCGATTGATGCTGGCCGAAAACTCTGCTTTGACAACTTCTAAATCCGACCGTCTCATCTGTAAGCGAAGCAAAGCTGCAACATTTTGAAGATTGTTTTTTACTCGGTGGTGAATTTCCCTTATAACGGTACTCTTAGCATTGAGTTCCTGCTCCTTTTTGCGCAGATCTGTGATATCTCTAAACGATATGACACAACCACTTAAATCTCCATAAGTTACTAAAGGATAAGCCTCAAAAAGATAACTTTTATTTAAGATACAGAACTCAACAGGGTTTTCAAGCATATCTAATAGTTCTTGTAATGAAGTGCAATTAAACATAGTGAACAAGAAATCTTGCCCCAGAGCCTCAAAGCCATGATACTCTTGAAAAATTTTAGCAGCTTTTTGGTTAACATATGTGATCTTGCTATGTTTATTTAAAACAAATATTCCATTACCAACCCAGTTTTCAAACTGAGAACCTGTCATTGACAAATACATCAGAGTATTACTCAATCGTTCTGCGGTTTGGGTCAAAAACTCCACTTGTTCTTCTTGGCGTAATTCTTCCGAAATATCCCGCTCCATGATTAACGTGCCGATTACATCATTTGCCGGATTACGAATAGCAACAACTGTCTGAGCAATTGGAATCCCTTCTTGGCTGACTCCCCTTACATTACGACAAGTTTCCCCTGTCTTTAACGTCTGATAAACTGCCGGTTCACTGGTAGCCAAAGCCAATTCACCGACCACACTATGATTATATAAGGAACGTTTTTCCGGAGGGGCCCATGCTAATACCACTGCATCCATTCCATCTTTCAAGGGAGCATCAATAAAGATATCCGTCTCTGTCAACTGAGCAGTATGAGGGATTTGCAGAGCCATTGTTTCTAAAATCTTTATATCCTCTTCAGTAAGGTTTGTGTATTTTTTACATAAGTCCTTAACGGCTGCGAGATTCATTTAACTCCTCCAATCGCATGCGTAAAGGAGCAACTCCTTCCCCATTCATGACAGATGTTATATAAAAGGGTTCTTCGATGCCTGCATAATGCAAAAAAGAACTCGCTTGTTTAATATCGGCTTTCGGTAAATCCACTTTAGTAATAATTCCAATAATAGGCTTGCGGAAAACCTTTGAAAACTTTGGTGGATAAAATGCTCTCTGTTTTGTTGAATCTTGGAGCGCCCAAATCTCAGAAACTTGATGACTGGCATCAATTAAGACATGATAAAATCGAGGAATCTCCAGATATTCGCCCGGACAATCAATAAAGGCGTGAGTATAATCGATCATTTGAGTTTTTTGATAGCTTACTTGCTCATTCATAAGCATTTGCTTTAAAGTGGTTTTGCCGGCCCCGATTCCTCCGATAAGAAGTATTCGCCCCATTAACTTCTAGTCACCTCAGTTGATGAAAACCCTAAAATGTTAACAAGTGTATTTACTGCAGCTCGTATGGCAGCTTCTACACTGGATACATCACCTGTTATTACCAGAGAACCCGTAAAGCGATCTAAAAACCCAAGTTCAATATCCCCAGCTTTACTGGCAGCATCCGCAGCAATAATTGCTGCCTCACTAGGGGTGATTGTCATTATACCAATGGCCCCTGTCGTTACGATTCCTAATCTCTCATGAATATCTCCCTGCGGGTTCGGTATAATATGGGCCATTGTCACTTGTTTTCCAGGAACATATTCTTGAATTACACGCTGTTTTTCAGCCAAGATATACACCACCATTTCTATTCTTTCCAAACATAAAAGTCCTTATCTGTAATTTCGTCGAAAATTGTCAAAGTCCTCCTTATTTATACCCTACTTCCTTAAAGTAATTTTTTCGAATGATGAGAACCGCAATATCAAGTCCTTTAATTCGGTTCTCCTGTTCATTACTAGTTTCAGCTTATCCCATAAACAGCCGGCTGGACAAAACAGCGAATTCCTTTTTGGTATTTAGCAGATTTCGTCCCATCACTGTGTTATTATAGCGGTCTTCATTTACCCCCATCAGATAGGCTATCGTGGGCATCGTATCAATTGCCCCCCTGTAGTCTCGATCTCACGTCCGTCCATCCCTTTATGATAGATAATAAGCGGTATTCGTTTACTGTCATCGAGCCACCAGCTTTGCTGTGGCTGAACCTGTTTGACCTCACCATTATAGTATTTGGGCACTCCAGTATGATCCCCGTAGATAACAACCCACCGTATTATCCAAAGCCCCTCTTTTGTCAAGCGACTCCAATTGCCCGCTACGGCATAGTAATTGTAATTGCCTCTTTATTAAAGAGGCAATAAAGCCAGCCATAAAAAACTCTTCCTTTTCAGGAAGAGTATACAGATAGCCTTAGTTCAATATAATATCCTTATTCACAAAAATCTGCCCAATTCGCAGGATAGGTTGCATAAAAAACTTTACAAAATGTAGGAGAAGAAAAGATTACTTGGCTTCCCTTTGGGATATAAACCACATCGCCTGCTTTGGCGCGGAAAACTTTGCCCTCAACTTCGAGGACAAACTCTCCCTCTATAACGTAATCTACTTCATCATAGTTTAAAAGCCATGGCAACTTCGCATGATCAAAGGTCATAAAACCCGAGGCGAGATTTCCCACGCGTGAGTCGATCACATCAACGAGTCCTACCTTTTGCCCTGGAGGAGCTTCTAGAAACGGTTGAATAACCACGTTCTCTCCTTTGACATGAGTCGCTCTGGGGTTCTCACAGGCGGGTTTCAAGACCTCACCCAGAATTTTTTGCACAGCCTTTTTAATGTCATCATTCAGGATGATGGGTTCCGTAATCTCCTGTGTTGGCTTAACGTCTTGCTGCGAACTGGTTTGATCAGCCGTTTGTCCAACCATCGATTGACCGAAAACACTTTGGCTAATGATTTCTTGCCTTCCTTTGCTTATGCTAATCCCTAACTCTTTTGCAAGATCTTTAGCTGAGGGAGTCAGTACGCTGTCTTCGTCTAATACAATGTTTTTATCCACTTTGGCCATTTCTCTTAAAACGGCCGCTGAAATAAAACGCCCCATAGTTACACCTCCTTTTCGTGGTTCGATACTTGTAGTTCGTAGTCTGTTCGATCCTCAATGTTCGAACAACGAAGGTCGCACTTCGATCATCGAACTTATACTAGGCTTTCGATCAGTTTCTTGGCTGGACGCGGTATGACGACTTGTCGTATGAGGAGTCCTTTTACGCTGGCTAAGGCACTCCCTTCTTCCACGGCTGCTTTTACGGATGCAACTTCCCCTGTGAGAAGGGTGTAACTCTTGCCGCCTATGCCAAAGGCAAGATGTATAAGGAGGGGCTCAACTTCCCCTGCCTTCAATGCCGCATCCGCTGCTTCGATTAAGGATGCGACGCTGTACGTTTCGATGATCCCGATCGCTTTAATGTCTTTCAGGGGATTGGCGCCACTGATCGCCGGTAAGATGGACGGATGAACATTGGGTATCACGAACGAATCGACGACGGTCTCTGCTCCTAATTCGATCCCTGCGTTCACGGATTGCTGGATTGCTGACACGTCTCCACTGACTAAGACGATATATTTTCCAGGGCATGTGGTTTTGGCCACTAAGATGTTGACGTCTGCTGTTTTGGCCATGATATCGGCGCATTCGATGCCTTGTGCTATACTGGTAAATTCTACGAGCCCTATGGCATGGATCATGTTGCACCCCCTTTCCGTATCGTTATCATTTGGGGCGTGACTTGTTGGAC
Organism: Desulfosporosinus sp. BICA1-9; assembly: GCF_000802135.1. Lineage (NCBI taxonomy): Bacteria > Bacillati > Bacillota > Clostridia > Eubacteriales > Desulfitobacteriaceae > Desulfosporosinus > Desulfosporosinus sp. BICA1-9. Next base: position 14,541 of record NZ_JUEE01000218.1, on the reverse strand, counting down.
GGTTCCGTCTAGACTGGCATGGACCCTAGCTCCTAAGGATCCTTCTGGGATTTCTCCGACGACTTGCCCTCGTTTAACGTTGTCTCCAACCTTAACCACGGGGATAGCCGGGGCCCCTATATGTTGTTGGAGGCTTAAGCTCACTTCCTCGGGTTCATAGGTCTCAAGGGCTAAGGGAGCTTCTTTATACCAAGGACCCAATTTTAGGCGTTGTACTAAGCGTGACGAGGGGATTAAGCGATGTTGGGCCATCGGGTCTTCTTTCCTGAGTTCTCCTTGATATTTAACTCCTTGGGCGCGAAGCTCTGCTTTTAAGGCGCGATTGACCCTTAGCGGTGAGATTCCGACCGGACAGGCATAGGCTTCACATACTCCACACTCTGAGCACGTGAGGGCACTGGTCAAGGTTTGTAGATCTCCCATGGCTTTGTAATTCACGGCTCGGATGAGGCGATGCGGGGATAATTCGTGCCCGATCATGTGGCGTGGGCAGAGTTCGGTGCAGAAGCTGCATTGTTCACAAACGGTTTTGGCGATGCGTAGTACGGTTTCCAGCGGCATTTGTTTCCGCTTAATGAGCGGGTGATCCTTGGGGAGGGCAATGAGTCCTCCAGTGGTCTTGGTGACGGGCGCACTAAGATCTGTGATCAAGCTTCCCATCATGGGGCCTCCGAGGATATAGGCTAGGTCGTCTCCCCGTCCTTCACCGGCTAGGTTAAGGACTTCCTGCAGGGAAGTTCCGATAGGCACGGTGACGGTGAGGGGATTTTTAACGGCCCCTGTGACGGTGAGGGTCCGCGTGATGACGGGTTTTCCATCATGGGCCTTAGCCACATTGATGAGGGTTTGAACATTATTAACCACGACCCCGATATTAATGGGGATTCCTCCTGGGGGGACGCGCCGACCTGTGGTTAACCAGATGGTGATGACTTCATCTCCGGCGGGATAGATATCCGGCATAATCGAGATCTGCAGTTGGTCGGTGAGATAAGGCTCTAAGGCGGCGATGGCGGCCTGATACTTGTCCTTCAAGGCGATAATTCCTTTTTGGGCGCCAGTGGCCTCCATGGCTAATTTTAACCCTTTAATGAGTTGTTCGGGATAGCGTGCTACCAGTTGTTGGTCGGTTTTTAACATGGGTTCACATTCTGCTCCGTTGACCACTACAATCTCTGCTCGGGCGGCGAGCTTGACATGGGTCGGAAAACCTGCTCCACCTGCTCCGACGACGCCTGCCTCCCGGACGGTCGTGCTTATATTTCTCATACTTTGATCGTTCGCATTGATCGTGTTCATACTTTTATTATTCATTTTTTCACCCACTTAAGCTTACGCTTCAAAGGTTTCTTTATCGATAATGCCCACGATGATGGCATCGATGGGAGTGTTGCGATTCGCCAGTCCTTGTCGTGCTGAGGAACCGCTGGCAATCATGACGATTTCACTTTCCCCGGCTCCGATTTGATCGGCAGTGATGAGGGAGTTTCCGTGTTTGGTTAGCTTGGCTGTTCCATCCTCAGTATAGGTGAGGGTAACGGGTTGGACGACGAGAAACTTTAGGCCACGTAGGGATTCTTCTTTGCGCGTTGACCAGACATGTCCAATGACGCGTGCTAAAATCATCGTCTTCCTTCCTCTCTTTCCAGCTCCGTGCACAACTCGACTCGGCGTATCTTTAAGGTATCTCGGGCTAATGGTGAGATAACAGTTAATCGTTTCACGAGGACCCTTGATTCTTCGGGAAATCCATAGGCATCTTTATCTCCTAAGAACTTCTTTTCGAAACGAATGACGTCCTGGGTGGTTGCCTTCGGCTCACAATGGGTTGTTGTCGGTTCATAAGAGACCGTTTTCTGCTCGTAAAGGCTGGTTTGGTTTATTGGACTTGCTTTGGTAACCGTGGGTTCCTCAGCCGTGACGGTTGTTCCTTTGCCAAGAACAAATCGTTGCTCAACGGTCTGTATTGGGGTGCTTTCGTCCCTAATCCTAGCATAGACTTGTACGCCGTAGGACTGAACTTTCTGAAGATATCCTTCATAAAGTTCAATGTAGGCTTTAGGGGTTTGAGCGGTAAAGCCGAGATACTCGGTCACGAGTTCGATGGGTTGGCCTTGGGTAATTCCACGCCCGATCAGTTCACTTATGGGGTTATCTCGTAGTCCTAATGCGGCTTTTGCTAGCGTATTGGGGGAACACGCTGGGAGGATGATTTTTTGCCAGTCTGTCTTAGTCAAGGCGTCTTGGGGCGTGATCCAGTTCATTCCTTCGGGGAGAGCTGGGTTAGCCTTAGCGACGCTTTCACTGGGTAAAATCGTTAGCGTGTACTTCGCTCCCCAGCGTGTTTCGATGGCGCTTAAGACTCGTTCGAAATCCGAGACATAGTTTAAGAGGACTAAGACGTCGGGTTTCGCCCGATTTCCTGCTCCAGTTCCTTGTAGGAGGGCTTGCAAGGCGGGTTCCGATAGGATGCGCTGCACGAGTTGGTTGATCAGTTCTTCGTTCATGCGTTATACCCCCATGAGCAGGCCTTGACTCTGCGGGTCGAGAAGGGCTGCATTGGCCTCATCCATATCGAGGTGCATTTCTTTGCGGTAGTGTTCATTGACTCGAACCAAGACGTCTTCAAAAACCATCGGGCGTTTGCTTTGGACTTTGACGCGTACTCGGTCCCCATCCTTGAGGGACCACTCCGCTGCTCCTTCGAGGTTTAGGTGTATATGTCGGCTGGCCACCATGACGCCAGATTCGAGGTCAACTTTCTCTAATGGGCCGATGATTTGTAGGCCAGGGGTTCCATCATGTTGTCCGGAATCTCGGATGACGGGTTTGATGCCCAGTTTAAAACAATCGGTGACACTAATTTCGACTTGGGTGTGTTTGCGTACGGGGCCCAAGACTCGGACCTTTTCCAGACATCCTTTGGGTCCAACTAGGGTGACGGTTTCTTTAGCTGCGAACTGCCCAGGTTGGGAGAGTTCTTTTTGGATCGTTAAGGCATAGTTTTTTCCAAACAGGGTGGTTAAATCGTCTTTGGAGAGGTGGATATGACGATTCGAGGTGCCTATGGGCACTCGTTTTTCTTGGCTAAGGCGTCCTCGAACGCTACAGGCGAGGATGTAGAAGGCACTGGATAGCCGGTTTAAGGCCTGGATCAGGTCGGTTCGGCTGCAGTTTCCGTCCTCGTCCGTGAAAGCACGATTGGCGTAGAGTTCGACTTCTCGTGTTTTGGCTCTAAGGTGATGGAGCTTGGACACGACCTTTCCATGGGTATAACTGAGTGGTGTGTGTTCAACGCCATAATTTTTCTTAGGGTGATGGGACCGTTCCCGTAGTTCCTCTGGTGTTAGTCCGAGGAGGTGTTCCCATTGAAACGGTTCGTCTTTGACTTCACTGACCATGAGTTGCCTAGCGAAGGCGGCGATTTCTTCGAGTTTAAGAACGAGTTCGTCTTCCCCTGCTTGGGCAAAAAAACCTTGGGCTTCGATGAGTTCACACTGAAAGAGATCGAGTTGTCCTCGATAGGCGATCACGGGGTGAGTTTTGGTGACTAAGGCTCCGACACGCAGATGGGTCATGTGTTCGGGTTTAACCCCTAGTGAGGTTTGAGTCTGATGTTGGGTTTGAGTCGGACTCTGGCCTTGGCTCTGACTCTGACCGCGGCTTTGAGTTTCCCGATGAGAGTTAAGTTTCTCTTCAAAGAACTTTTGCCTTGTGATTATTTGCTTAGCATTGGAGAAGTTGTTTTTGTGAAGATCGAGTATCCCGTTTCTTCTATTTGGACATCGATTCCCTTGGACCGAATAAAGTCTCGAGCGGAAGGGGTGATGACGCTCCCTTGGGGTAACGTGATTACTTTCGCTTTCGTTTTATGCCAATTGGCTCTTAATTCATACTCTGTTACGATCATGTCCTCACCTCACACTACAGAAGTCGGAGGTCAGATGCCAGAGGTCAGAGGATAGCAATCGGACTTCTGACCTCGAACTCGAATATTGAATTTGCTTATTTTTCACCATAACTTTTGTTATCGCCTACAGGTAAAATGCACTCGACGTCCCGGTGTGGGCGCGGTATGACATGCACGCTGAGCATTTCTCCAACTCGTTGAGCGGCTGCAGCTCCTGCATCTACGGCTGCTTTTATTGCTCCGACGTCTCCTCGTACCATGACCGAGACGAGTCCACCGGAGACATGCTCTTTTCCACATAGCGACACGTTGGCTGCTTTTAACATTTGATCCGCTGCTTCGATCGCGGGGATTAATCCTTTGGTTTCAATCATTCCAAGTGCGATTACACTTCGATCTTGTGCCATTGTGTTCCCTCCTTAATTTGATTGACGATTACGATTCATCTTTTGTTAGCACTTCATCCCATTCAAATGCTGTATAACTTGGTTGATGATTTCTTGGACTAAATTCGCATCAACTTGCTGGGTGGGGATGTTTGAGTTCCGGGCTCCCTCGGCTACCCCTGCTACGTTCATCGGTTCCACGGGTTTGCGTTCGGGTATTCCTAGATGCCAAGCAACTCGTTTGACATTGATTAAGTGTCGTGGGGTAACGTTTTCTGAGACGCTCGATCCTGCCCACGTTCCACACCCTAGGGTGAACGATGGGGCCAAGCCGGTGGTTGCTCCGACTCCTCCCATAGCTGCTGGTGTGTTGACGAGGATTCGGTTAACCGGTTTTTTAAGGGCAAACTCACGAATGACTTCTTCGTTGGTACTGTGGATAGAGACGCTGTGCCCGACTCCGCCTGCTTCTAAGAGTTGAAAGCAGCGTTCACACCCTTCATGCCAATCGGAGACTCGGTAGAAGCCGAGGACAGTGGTGAGTTTTTCGTAGGATAAAGGCCATTGTGGTCCGACGCCGCTTAAGGGAGCCACTAAACACTTGGTTTGTTCGGGGATGGTGATGCCAGCCATTTGAGCGATAAATTTGGGGTCTTTGCCGACCACTTTGGGGTTGACTCCTCCTTTGGCTAACATGACGACCTTGGAGATTTTTTGGACCTCTTCGGGGTCGAGGAAGTGGGCACCGTTGCGTTTGAGATGGCCGATGAGTTCGTCAGCGATGCATTCTTCGGCGACGATGGCTTGTTCTGAGGCACAGATGGTTCCATTGTCGAAGGTTTTGCCCATGACGATGTATTCAGCGGCCTTGGGCAGGTCGGCACTTCGTTCGACGAAGGCGGGGACATTCCCGGGTCCGACGCCGAGGGCGGGTTTGCCACTGCTGTAGGCTGCTTTTACTAAGGCACTTCCTCCGGTGGCTAGGATCATGGCCACGCTGGGATGCTTCATGAGTTCGTTGGTGGCTCCCATGGAGACGTTCAGGATACAGCCGATCACCCCTTCTGGGGCTCCTGCGGCGACGGCCGCTTGATGCATGATTTTGGCCGCTTCATTCGTACAGCGGACGGCCGATGGATGTGGGGAAAACACGATGGCGTTGCGTGATTTTAGGGCGATCATAGCCTTGTATATTACGGTGGAGGTGGGATTGGTGGTGGGTACGATTCCGGCGATGACCCCTACGGGCTCGGCGATTTCCCAAATCTTGTGTTCGTGGTCTTCGCGGATGAGTCCGACGGTTTTCATGCTTTTGATGGACTCATAAACGGTTCGGGAGGCAAAGTAGTTTTTAAAGCATTTGTCTGCGTAATTTCCCATCCCGGTTTCGGATACGGCCATCATGGCCAAACGGGCTGCATTCGCTTCCCCGGCTTCGCGCATCATGTCGATGATTTTATCGACTTGTTCTTGTGTGAAGTTCATGAGGGCTTCTTGGCCTTTGTGGGCTGCTCGTACTAAATTTCGAGCTTCTTGTAAGGAGCATAAATCACGATCAAGTTCCATTTCAACGTTGCACTTCCCCTTCGTCTAAAATTTGAGGCCGTTTTCTACGACGTCGATGACGGATCGTTGGAAGGCCTCACAAGCGGATTTACACGCGCTTTGTGATCCGGTCAACAATCCGCCACCAAAGTTTGTTTCCGTTGGTGGTCCGTAAAAGGCTTGCATGGTGACTTCGGCTGCTTTAAGGGCAGCGTCCAAGCCGAACATGGCTTCGATTGGGGGGGCGATGAGATAGGAGAGCGCTTCTCCTTCTGGAATTCCCGCAATTTTGGAAAGATAACTTCCTGTCCGGGATACGGTATGCGGAAACCAGGCGGTTTTCCCACCATCACAGGTGTAGAAGAAACATTCGTTTTCTAAGTGCTCTATGCAGGCGTCAACTCCTGCTCGGACTTCGGCTGGGTTTGGGCCCGCGAAGATGCCGATGATTTCTCCGGATAAGGGACCGGAGGCTCGAGCCGCACCGCAATAGAAACTTTTGGCGTACACAACTTCCACTTCTGCTTTTTTGGTGGCTTCATCTAAGGCCACGTAAGTTGAATCGTCGATGTCTGCAGTAATCATACCAATTGAGCGTTGGTCTTCCGTTAGTCCTAATTTTTCCGCTAAATCCGGAGCGACATTGGGAATTAATCGTACCGCTAAGACCTTAGGCTTAATGGGCTCAATCATAGTAACCCTCCTTTAGACGTCGGTCGCTTTCGCTTTTTTCCGACGATTTATTTTGTATTCTCCACGTTTCTGGTTTTGGGCTTTTCTTCGATAACGGGTAACTTGGGTAGGATTTGTTCGAGTTCTGGGTGTGGGCGTGGTATGACGTGGCAGCTGATGAGTTCTCCGACTCGTTCAGCCGCTGCTGCTCCGGCATCCACTGAGGCCTTGACTGCTCCGACATCTCCCCGTACCATGACCGTCACTAATGCGCCACCTACTTTTACTTTACCGATCAATGTTACATTGGCAGCTTTGGCCATGGCATCGGCTGCCTCAATTGCTCCAACGATTCCACGGGTTTCTACCATTCCTAGGGCAACGAGATCATCTCTTGTAGCCATTTTCTTAGTCTCCTTTCACTGTCTCAATTTATCTATAGATGTAGGACAGGACTCGATCTTTTTAACTCCCTTGCTCTAGTTAACACCTGATGCCTTTACATCAAGTATCTTTTGATCAAGCTCACCAGATGAGCTCCGGCATCCACCGCAGGCGTCCTACCTTTATGGATATCGATCACTACTCTAGGTTCACACCTGATGCCTTCATATCAAGCATTTTTTTGATCAAACTCGCCAGATGAGCTCCGGCTTCCGCTGCAGGCGTCCCACCTTTATGAATATTGCTGATCACGGTCCGCTCGCTTTCAACCATACCTAGCCTTGGATTATATCCCATATAGGCACTCATGCTTTCGGCCGTTCCCAGACCGGGTCTCTCTCCGATCAGAATTACGGCTACGTCCGGTTTCAATTCTTCACCGATCATATCCATCATGGCAACACGCCCATGCTGAACAAAGATCGTCGTCCCAAGTTTCACGCCCATGCCCTCCAGTCCCTGGGTCAAAGCTGGCAGGAGATTTGGAATATTTGCTTCAACTGCTTTACTAGAGAGCCCATCGGAAACGATGATTTGGACCATGGCCCCTTTTTGGCACCCTTTGCGCACAATACCCAAATTTTCAGCGTCAAGTTTCCTCCCTAAATCCGGTCGTGTAAGATATTCATCTTTGGACTGACAGAGACTTTGGACGGAGACCATATTATATTTCGCCGGAAAATCTTCCTGCACTTCACCAAGCACGGAGTCTTGTGCCACAGCATGATCCGCTCGAAAACGAATTATTGTGTCCGTTAAAGGGCGAGGACCGCAGCGCCAAACTCCTATCCGAGCAGGCGTAGAAAGCTTCATTTCTTCATATAGTGCCTTATTAACCGGATTGGGGACTTGCAAATAGTGTTGTAAGTCGATTTCCGCTAAATCCGTAAGCGCATCCTCTTGTATAACAGGAGCGTTGGCTGAAACTTGACTTTTTCCTTTCCCCATATCTTTCAGTAACTCTTCTACAATCGCGCGAACATTATCTTCTAAGCCCATTAATTTATTCCCCCCTTACCTCGTGAAAATTGTAGCATCACCGGCACGAGCCGTGAGCTTACCTTGAGCCATGATTCCCATTGATTCCGCCCACGCCTCAAACTCAGGTAAGGGCCGAAGTCTAAACAATTCTCTTAATGTTGCAATGTCATGATAGCTCGTACACTGATAATTCAACATGACGTCATCACCCATGGGAATACCCATAAAGTAGGTACAACCAGCCGCCGTTAAGAGAGTGGCCAAATTTTCTATATCGTTTTGATCCGCTTTCATGTGGTTGGTGTAACAAGCGTCGACTCCCATAGGCAACCCAGAAAGTTTCCCCATAAAGTGGTCTTCGAGGCCTGCCCGAGTTACTTGACGAGTATCATAGAGGTATTCTGGGCCAATAAAACCGACAACGGTATTAACCAAAAACGGATTATAGTGGCGGGCTAACCCGTAACAACGTGCTTCTAAGGTAACTTGGTCTGCACCATGGTGAGCCTCAGATGAAAGTTCCGAGCCTTGTCCCGTTTCAAAATACATGATATTAGGACCTGTCGCCCGACCCTCTTTTAAACCTAGGGTATAAGCTTCATCAAGCATCTCTTTGCTAACTCCAAACGCCTCATTACCTGTTTGAGATCCTGCGATGGATTGAAATAACAGATGGACCGGTGCCCCTTTTCTTAGAGCTTTAATTTGAGTCGAGATATGGGCCAAAACGCAAATTTGGGTGGGCACCTTCCACTCCTCAACAAATTGATAGAGGGTTTCCAGACTGCGAATGGTCGCTGGCATGGAATCGTCAACAGGGTTCAGTCCAAAGACTGCATCTCCAACACCGTAGGAAAGCCCCTCACGCAGGCTGGTTAGAATCCCATCTACTCCATCCGTTGGATGATTCGGTTGAAGCCTGGAAGCCAAGCACCCTGTTTTACCGATTGTCGTGTTACAGTGGGCAAGGTTTTGAATTTTGGCAGCACCTAAGATCAAGTCAAGATTGCTCATAAGTTTCGCGACAGCTGCAACCATTTCCGAGGTGAGACCACGGCTGAGACGCCGAAGATGGGAGCCAGTCGTTTCAGTGGTGAGAATATACTCCCGGAACTCTGCAACACTCCAGTTTTTAATCGTATGATAGATGGGTTCATTAACATCAGCATCAATAATACGGGATACTTCGTCCTCCTCAAGCGGTATAACCGGGTTCAGCCGTAAATCTTCCAAAGTTAGTTCCGACAAGACTCGTTTTGCAGCGATCCGCTCTGCGGCATTCTCAGCCGCAATTCCGGCGAGAATGTCTCCAGATTTGATCTCATTTGCTTTGGACAATACCTCTTTCACATCTTTAAAGGTAAACGTTTGGCCAAAAAGGCGCGTCTTTAGATTCACGATTTCACATCCTTTCGATATAAATGAAATTTTTAACGAGCAAAGACTAAGGTTTTAACAATAACTGGAACAACTAGTGCCACTGTACGATAGAGGGAGTCGTCATTATTCTCCGCGGATTTAAGCCAAGAAAACGCTCCCGACTCTTCGACTTCCGGATAAACTGCCGGAACATTTCGCAAGGGGCCTGTCCTGTGAGAGTAAAGGTTCATGAAAGATGACCCGTTCGACACATTTCACCATAGCCCGGAGGCACCTTTGAATCACGAGCACTTCGTCTCCGCTTTGCGCTATGGAGTCGTTTGGATAACAATGATTCATGATCGTCTGACCCGGAGAGGAGATATGATTTAAGTGGTGTGTTAAAGGATCAACTTCTATAAACTACTGCCCTCCTTTCAACCGACAAAAAAATTAAGGCTCTTTATCACATCCCAGTAACCCGGGATGTGATAAAGGGCCTTATTGCCCACTATTCCTTTGTGATAACAGACCTCTCGTACAGGGAGAGGTAGGTCTGAACTCTATAAAATATAATTTGATATTAATTTCATTATTCCTTTGAATTTTTAATTATATTCTATATTACCTCAAACTTTCAAAGTGCTGCCTCATTCACTAGTCTGTTTGCCAGTTTTACGACCGTAATGCGAAGATCCATAGCCCTATGAATAAGCAATTGATGCGCTTCATAATCACTCACTCCATCACGTTGTGCGAGGATAGCACGGGCTCGGGCAATCATTTTTCGACTTTGTAATTCCAGCTGGGTATTTTCCAATTTCTCACGAACATTTTGCATTTCTCTCCAACGTGCATAGGCTATTTGGATAGCCGGTAATAGATCTCGTTCTGTAATAGGCTTGACAAGATACCCGTACACACTAACTTTCTCTGCCCGGTTAATAAACTTAGGCTGATTATAGGCTGTCAGTAATAACACAGGTATGTTCATGGAATGTAAGATGTTTGCCGCGTCCAAGCCATCTATCCCAGGCATCATCACATCTAGAATCGCCAGATCTGGAGAGAGAGATTTAGCCAATTCTACGGCTTTAGCGCCATTGTTTGCTTCACCGCAAACAATATGCCCAGCCCCTTCAAGCATTTCTTTAATATCCAGACGAGTTAAGGCCTCGTCGTCCGCAATTAAGATGGATAGTACGCTCATGACTCTTCCTCCGAATTATATATTGGAAAGCTTACCGTTACAATCGTCATTCCGTCTATACGTTCCATTCGGAACTCGCCGCCCAATTGTTCTCTAATTAATGAGTCTACGATTTGTAAACCCAAACGCCATTGTTGTACTTGATCAAAGGGCACAAGTGGTTCCGGTCCGTTGTCCCTCACAGAAAGTTGTATTTTCCCCTTCGTCTCTAATATAAACAGGGTGATTACACCTTTTTCTAAGAAACGAACCCCATGTTTAAAACTGTTCGTTAGGAGTTCGTTAATGACTATGGCCAAAGGAACCGCTTGCGAACTTAGCAAGGTAAGCTGTTCTCCTTCAACATAGGTCTCAATGCTCTGCTCTGGCAGCGCGAAGCTTTCTAACAAACCCTTAAGGATACGTTGGCAGAGTTCTCTCAAATCAACTAAATCAGAATTTTGACAGGCAAACACATCATGCACCATCGCGATAGATATGATTCGGTTTATGCTTGCCGTAAACTCCGCTTTTACAATGTCTAAATTTGACCGTCGCATTTGAAGACGAAGTAAAGCCGCAATATTTTGTAGATTATTCTTGACACGGTGGTGGATTTCTCGAATAACGGTATTTTGCGCACTAAGTTCCTGCTCTTTTTTTCGAAGGTCTGTAATATCTCGAAAGGATATGACACAGCCGCTTAATTCTCCGCAAGTCACCAAAGGATACGCCTGGAAAAAATAATTTTTGCCCAGAATACAAAATTCGACGGGGTTTTTAAGGTTAATCAGAAGCTCATCTAAGCTAGCACAATTGAACATGTTGAGGTGAAAATCACTTCCAGACGCTTCAAATCCATGAACATCTTGATATATCTGTCTTGCCCTTTTATTGACATACGTTATTTCAGTGTTTTTATTTAAAACAAACAGTCCGTTTCCAACCCACTCTTCAAACTGTGACCCAGTCGTTGACAAATACATCAAGGTGTTACTCAAACGTTCGGCCGTTTGAGTCAAAAATTCCACTTGCTCTTCTTGCCGTATCTCTTCGGAAATATCCCTTTCCATGATCAGAGTACCAATCACATTATCAACAGCGTTACGAATCGCGATAACCGTCTGCTCAATGGGAATCCCTTCTTGGCTAACCCCTCGCACATTCCGACTCATCCCACCAGTTTGAATTGTCCGACAAACTGCCGGTTCGCTGGCAGCATAGGCTAATTCTCCAACAACGCTATGACCATATAGTGACCGGTTTTTAGGGCAAGCCCATGCTACCACAACAGCATCCACCCCGTCTTTCAACGGCGCATCAATAAAGATATCAGTCCCTGTCAGTTCGGCTGTACATGGGATTTGTAAAGCCATTGCTTCTAAAGTCTCAACATCAGTTTGAGACAGATTAGTGTACTTATTACATAACCTCTTAATGGTTTCGCAATTCATTCAAAGCCTCCAATCGCATACGTAACGGGCTAAATCCTTCCCCATTCCGCCAGCATATTCAGTGCTTCCTGAACCTGTTCATGCGTTAAACCTTGTTCTTCGGCCTTATTCTGACTTGTCACAAATAGTCTTGTCTACGGGATCATCATTTGATGTAGGATCGTCCATGTATTTTAGCAATTCTTCGATAGGATGAATATGGTTGTAAAACCCCGGGTAATCAGGTGAATAACGACGTTTTTCTATCATATTTTTGTGATGTTTGGGTTGTACAATTTTATGTAATTGTACCGCCTTGGACACCATTTCATTCCACATCTTCGAGTGATTTTCATTTGTAATGTGCCATTCACTGCTATGAACTAGCCTTTTCACCTCCCTCAGTAATTGCTCAAGTTCCTGCCTCAATTTTTGTACATCACTCATCTTTTTTCTCCTTGTCCTAGAGGTTATCCCTTAAATATGGATCAGATATTTCCCATCCAGACATTCCATGCTTTAACGGCTTGGTTATTGATCTTGAAATTCCCCTTAGAGTCCATCTTGAGATACATCTCATACGTGATATGACTGTTAATTGCGGCAATGGGCTTTGTTTAGAAGATACCAAAGAGAAGATTGAAGTATGGAGAAATGACTATAATGAGTTTAGACTGCATAGCGTAAAAACAAACATGACCTCAGCCCAATTCGCTTGTAGCGCAAGCGCTGAGGCCATTTGATGGTTCCATTTTTCTCATTATCGGTGGAATCAATTTTGGGTGATACTCAAAAGTATTTATTACTAATTTACAGGCTCTATTCGTTCTCTAATTGTTTTAACCTATTAATTTCTTTATAAACTAGAAACATTGCGACTGCAAAAGCAAGTAAATCAGCTATTGGTTGAGCTGCCCAGATTCCCTTTACTCCTATATATTTGGGTAGTATAAGTAGTAAAGGAATTACAAAAATAACGTTTCTGGTGCATCCATTTAATATTGCCTTGCCATTGTGTTCGATAGCTTGAAAATAACCTGAAACAAGAAAAGAAATTCCGCCCAGTGCGAACAGAAGCAGGTAGATTTTCATGTTTGCTTCTGTTGCCGCGATCAAATCCGGCGCATCTCCAACAAAAAAGCTTACAACTTGATGTTGAAAAGCAAATAATAGTACCGTTAATACAGCCATGGTGCCAACTGTTTGTTTTATGCTAACTGTCAGCGCTTCTCTAACGCGAGCAAACTGCCCTGCTCCATAGTTGAAACTTACGATTGGCTGAAGTCCTAAAGTAAAGCCCAGTGTTACGAAAATGGAGAAAATATACAATAAATATGCATTGATAATCCCGAAAGATGCTATATCCATTGGTTCACCATATTTACCCAAGAGATTATTGATAACTATAGCTACTACACAAAACGCAGCCTGGACGATAAACGCTGCAAAGCCTGTTTTGTTAATTTCTTTGATTTTCCGAAAATCCAGCATGAAATCGCTAAGTTTCATTTTAAACACAGTTTTACGGCTAATCAAAAAATATAATCCTATTAAACTCCATGAACCTACACAAAGGTTAAAACTAATAGCAGAGCTGGCAATCCCCATATCCAACTTGAATATCAAGATATACTCCACAATAATTGCAACAACTGCAGGTACCGTTAATGCGAGTGTGCCTATAAATGGTTGTTCATCCAGTCGAACGAAAAAGTAAAATACGCACCCAACAACGACGAAGGGGAAACCATAGAAAAAGACCGAAGCATATGCGCTTGCACTCTGAATAACGTCTCCTGATGCTCCAAAAAACGTCACAATACTCTCTACGTTCGTTAACCCTAAAATCATGATTACTAATGAGAGTATTAGCGCATACCAAATACTCTGGCCAAAATAGGATCTTGCTTTTTCCAATTCTCCTTTTCCAAGGTGAATTGCTGCAAGGGAAGTGGCTCCAATACCGATTAATGATCCTGTAGCAAGTGCAAAAACCAACAATGGATAAATAATACTAATCGTGGCTAAACCTATTTCACCTATACCATTACCTACAAAAAATCCATCTCCTGTTATCTGACACATCTGCAGACCCTGACCAATCAATGCAGCTATAGAATATTTTAAAAGCAATGATTTGATGTTTCCATTCCCCAATTCCCGGTCAACTACTGCTTCTTGGCTCATAACATCACTTCTCCTTCTGTGCGCACGTTGTGCGCTTCATATATATTTCCTAGAAATCATCGCTCCTGCATTGCGATGTAAGACAACCGACTAACTTTATGCGAAAGCCTCTGGGGGACAACAGCATGTCGGTAAAGTCAGGATTAGACTGCAATTGCTGTCGAGTAGCCTGGCGAGTCAGGCCATATATGGTAAAGCCTATGGGCTGAATCCGGGTCTGTGGCTTGAGGCGCTGCCGGAATTAACCCCGGTATCAATGGGTATCCCCAATATAAAAAGGATTGGGTATAAGCAGGCCCATTGACGCACCTGCGGTAAGCAGGGTATAGACCAACCGGATACCTACGTATGGAGACACTATATGGAGCGTCAAACGTGACCTGCCTAAGTGCCGTTCTCGGCATATGGCAGAGAGCCCTAATAGTAGCCTAACGG
>NZ_JUEE01000217.1:0-10505 GCF_000802135.1 Desulfosporosinus sp. BICA1-9 | reverse complement strand
CGCATGTCCGTGATTCCGCAGGCCAGATAAATCCCATCATAGCTCGTGATGTCCTTCAACATACAGCATCCATGACACAAAGTACATCAGCAAGCAGTTTTGAACTAAACCCCGTTTCAACTGAAACTGTCCATTTACCACAAGTCAGTTTTACTTCGTCTGGGAGGTGTTGCTCCGTTGTCATCATAACGTGTGCCCATTGTGGGGGATCGAGTTGAACTTCTTTGTTAAGTTTCGTGGCCCAAGAAAGATAGCTGTGATAATTGATGTCTTTAACTTTACACCACGCTTTTGCAGTCATCCCGCTGGTCCTACATTCGGCCACCAGCGCCTTACGTTCTTGTTTGTCCATTCGAATACCTCCATTCCTTTGTGTTATGGAGATAGTTTCTCATAGATAAAGCATGTTGACCATGCACCGGTTTATTAAGCGCTTACAGTTAATCGAGAAAGGTATGAAATTTACCGTTACCTCTTACAGAAAATTACTGTTGAGAATTTACCAGCAGACCATGTAGCATGGGATTTAAACAGACAGGGAGTACCGTCACCCAGAAATGGTAGATGGTATGGTAACACTATCCAGCGGATTCTTTTGGATGAAACACATTTAGGTATGGTCATTTCTAATAAGAGTGCTGGTGATGGTCACAAGGTAAAGCGAAGCAAGGACAGCAAGGATGTAATTTATTTTCCAAGGGAAGAATGGGTTATTGTTGAGAACTGTCACGAAGCTGTTAAAACTGAAAAAGAGCATGCTAAAGTGCAAATGTTTTTCTCCAGAGTGATAACAACAACCCCAAAGAAAAGGGGTAGTAGGATATATCCCCTGTCTGGTTTAGTAAAATGTGCAAGGTGTGGTCATACTATGGTAGTTAGATATCGGTCTGATAATAAAACCATAGGACAGATTTTACCCTGCTGGTACAAAGATAAATATGGAACGAAATGTAGCAACAGTGGTGGGAAATCTATGATTGCTCAAACGTTTATATTGGGAGAATTAGCATTGTATGAGAAGGAATTAAGGCTGTCTACATCTGGTGATATTGCTGACAATAAAAGTCTAGTTAAAGAGATTGACATGACCCTTACAGAAATATCCAAGCTAGAACGCAAGGTCACAAAGGTCAACGAACTGGTTGAAGAAGAATTTTACACCATGATAGAGGCAAGGCAGAGAAAAGCTGAAATCAAAGTTGCTCTGGACAGTGCGGAAACTAAACTTAATCTTCTGCAACTAAAGTTAGACAACAGTAAAGAAATGACCGATATCGAACGTCTTAATATCATCGACAAATTTCAGGTTCAAATTACAAAAGGCAATCTTACTGACACAGAATTGAATGAACTGTATAAATCTATAATATCCCACATTGTTTGGAATAGGAAAGATGACACTTATGTAATAGAAGTAAATTTTCTATAGGGACTTAAAGTATATACAGTTGCTCTGGGATATACTATCAGAAATGAACTATAAAGGAGGTGTTGCCCATGATAACCACTCAAAAAATGCCCAATAGATTATCCAAGGAAAAATCACCATATCTTCTTCAACACGCGAATAATCCTGTAGACTGGAATCCTTGGGGAGAAGAAGCTTTTCAGAAAGCGAAGGCTGAGAACAAGCCAATTTTCCTATCTATTGGGTATTCTTAGTGGGTCACGAAGTTTACATGTCACTGGTGGCACTCCTGTTTCTAAAACAAATTGAAGGAAACGAACGAGTTCAGCATTTCTACGCCGAACCCGTTCGTTTCTATTTATAAGCGTTTTCATACCATTCTTTTGAGATATTAATCGCAACTGAATCCTGACCACCATTAACAACACTTCTTCAAAATCCCCCTATACTGAATGGGTTTTTATCATCTGAGACCTCTTGAATTATTACAATAGGGTCTGAAATCAGTCCATATTTTTCATCTTCCGGATACGTCACTGCAATGGTAGGATTATTACCGGCATATGCTATAATACTCTCCATTGAATCCCATTTCGTGCATAGAAAAAAATGAGCGTGTTCTCTTTGCTCAACAATTTTCAAATAGGCGCCCCTGTTTCCCTTAATTGCCAAGGTATCTTCTACTCCAGTTTCATTTTCATATTTTTCAAATGCATCTTTCATTTCAATTGGAACAATTCCATGCCATGTTCTTGATATCATTTTTCATTCACCTCTTCAATTATCGCCAATACATCATCAGGCAAACCCAAATCAATGTAAGAATTTTCGACCAATTCTCAGCCAATAATTCCTTTAATTGACTCAGCACATATTGATACTGCTTTATCTATCTCTTCTTCGTTAATAGTCAATGGTGGATTAAAGTATAGCACGTTCCCAAGTGGTCTTAAGATCAGACCTTTCGCCAAAGCATTTTTGTAAATATGATAACCCATTCTAAGTCTTGAATCATATTCTTCCTTTGTGTTCTTGTCAATTACCAATTCCATAGCATTTACTAAGCCAATATGTCTAATTTCGCCAATATGTGAATGATCAAATAAGGCTCCATTTAATTTATTGTGAAGATATTCTGCTCTTACTGCGGCTTTCTCCAAAATATGATCTTCTCTTAATAGTTTCAGAACGGCCAATGCCGCTGAACAGCCAAGAGGATTTCCACTATAGGTATGGCTATGCATGAATGCCTTTCCTTCATTATAATCTGCGTAAAATGCATCGTAAATTTCATTGGTCGTAATAGTTATAGCCATTGGCATATAACCGCCTGTCAAGCCTTTGGAGATACACATAATGTCAGGGCTTACCTCCGCATAATCAAAGGCAAACATTATTCCTGTTCTGCCAAAACCTGTCGCAATTTCATCTGCAATTAAAAGCACGTGATACTTATCACATAAGGCACGAAGTTTTTTCAAATAGATGGCAGGATAGATTCTCATACCAGCACTTCCTTGGAGCAGCGGCTCTACAATCATTGCACAGGTTTCATCTGCATGTTCAGCAAATGCCCTTTCCGCATGCTCAAAACATTCAACATTACAATCACTTCTGCATTTTCCATAAGGGCATCTATAGCAGTCGGGGGCTTCCACATGAATGGTGTCCATTAACATAGGCTTATATATTTTGGCGTATAAATCCATATTTCCAACCGACAATGCTCCAATAGTTTCTCCATGATACCCTTCTGTCAGACACATGAATTTAGTTTTCTTTTGATGTCCTGTCTGATACTGATATTGAAAGCTCATCTTTAAGGCGCATTCTACCGAGGCAGAACCATTGTCCGAAAAATTAAACTTGGTAAGTCCTTTGGGTATAATCTCCATTAACTGTTCGCAAAGAGCAATGGCCGGTTCATGCGAGAAGTTGGCGAAGATAACGTGCTCTAACTTATCCAGTTGCAACTTTATAGATTTATTAATCTCTGGATTACAATGTCCTAAAAGATTGCACCACCATGAACTTACGATATCGATGTATTCCTTACCTTCTTTATCGTATAAATAGACTCCTTTTCCATGGTCGATAATAATCGGCTTTAGTTCTTCATAATCTTTCATCTGTGAACAGGGGTGCCAGATATACTTTAAGTCCTTTTCTACTAAATTCATCTTTACCCTTCTTTCTGTTTACTTTCAGGGCTGTCAGTCATATAAGTCAACGAGTTTATCTGCATCCATGTTAAGTTCTGTATCATTGTTTTTTATGAAAGCTAATACAGGAAGACCTGTCATGATTTCTACCATCTTTTTATTATCTTCTTCCATAACATTGCCTTCATGGCAATGATTAAATATGATTCCCTTCATTGAAATATTTTTCTGCCTCATATATTCAACCGTCAATACTGCTGCATTTATAGTTCCTAGCCCAGCATCTGCAATAATCACAGTACTTAAATCCAATTCCTCAATTATATCCTCAAGCATAATCTTGATATCGTCATAACGAATAGGACATATGATTCCTCCGCTGCCTTCCACGGTAACATAGTCATATTGGGAGGCTGCTTTCTTGTAGGCAGCCTTAACAACATCCATTTCCACAGGATTGCCTTCTATCCTAGCTGCCAGATGTGGGGAGACTGGCTTTTCATAAACATATGACACAAGATTTTCTATCTTTTCTCCAATATTCGCTACCCGATTAACGTAGTCTGCATCACCTGGAATTAAACCATTCTCTGTAACTTCTGCCCCACTTAATGCAGCTTTATAATATCCTGCCTTGTATCCGGCATCACGAAGTTTTTTCACAATTAACCCCGTAACAAAAGTTTTTCCGACATCAGTTCCCGTTGCTGTAATAAAAATTCCTTTACTCATTCCATAACACAGCCTTATAACCTAATTTCTTTAAGAGTTCCATATCTTGTTCAATAGAAATTCCAGATGTGGTAAGCATGTCTCCTGAAATAGCTGCATTTGCTCCTGACTGGAAACATTTTAATCCCTTGTCCGCTAATAATCCTCGGCCACCTGCAAGACGAATTGAGGCATTCGGCACCAAGAAACGGAATACCGCTACAATTCTGCACATATCCTCATTCGTAAGTTTCTTCACATTTTCGTAAGGAGTCCCGGGAATAGGAATCAGAATATTCACAGGAATCGAACGGATACCTAATTCTCTAATGGTAAGCACCATGTCAATTCTGTCTTCCATGGTCTCGCCAAGTCCCATAATACCTCCGCTGCAGACATTCAAGCCTGCCCTTTTAGCAGCCTTTATCGTCTCAATCTTTTCCTCATAAGAATGGGTAGTACAAACTTTTGGAAAGTTTCTTCTGGAGGTTTCCAAGTTATTATGTACTCTGCTTACGCCCGCCTCTTTCAATTTAATGAACTGTTCTTCAGCCAAAAGTCCAAAGGAAGTACAAACAGCAATCCCTGTTTCGTTTCTAATAACGCGTATGCTTTCACATACCTTATCTACTTCCTGTTCGTTCAGTTTCTTAGACGAGGTAACTATGGAATAACGAAGTACTCCTCTTTGATCGTTGTACTTAGCCTGTTCCACAAGTGTTTCGGTATCCAGAAGTGAATATTCTTCTATTTTAGTACTGGAAAATGCTGATTGAGCACAATATTTGCAGTTTTCGGCACATCTTCCACTCTTCCCATTAATGATGGCACAAATATCAAAGTGGTTTCCGCAAAAGTGTTTTCTTATCTCATTTGCAGCAGAGCAAATTTCTTCTAATGGAGCGTCGGCAATGATCATTGCTTCTTCCTTTGATATCATGGCTCCATTTATTACTTTTTCGTTGTAATGTCGAATACTATTCATTTATTCTTCCCTCCCTCTTTGATACTTGTTGACAATATTCCCAATAGCCTCAGCCGTGCGTTTCAGTTCTTCCTTGGTATGAGTTGACATCAATGTTACTCGAAGCCTCGCGCTCCCTTTCTTAACGGTAGGGTATCGAATAGCTGAAATATAATAACCTTGTTCAAATAATTCCTTCGATATCTCCATTGCTTTTTTCTCATTACCAATAACAATCGGAATAATGGCAGTTTTTGAATCCGCCGCAATTCCCGATTTTCTCAAACATTGACAAAAGTATCGGACATTTTCCTGCAATGCTTGTACCCTTTGAGGCTCATTCATTATTAGTTCAATTGCTTTTATTGAGGATGCCATAACAGCAGGGGACAAGGAGGTCGAAAATATAAAACTTCGTGATTTATTTTTTAGATATTCAATCAAGATTTGTCTTCCACATACAAACCCACCTTCACTTCCAATTGACTTGCTTAATGTTCCCATAATAATATCGGGTTTTTTATCTAGATGGTAATATTCTACTGTCCCTAGTCCTTTTTCACCGATTACCCCTGTGGCATGTGCCTCGTCGATCATAGAAAACAACCCATATTTCTCCGCGATTTCTAATAAGCGCGGCAAATTCACGATATCGCCATCCATGCTAAAAACAGCATCACTTACGATCAATCCTTTCACACACGGATTGGCCTTTATTTTATCTTCTAAGTCGTTCATATCATTATGATGATATACTACAATTTTTGCCTTACTTAATCGGCACCCATCGATGATACTGGCATGATTTAACTCATCGCTAAAGATAATATCATCCTTTGAACAAAGTGCAGAAATAATCCCCAGGTTTGCCATATATCCGGTATTATAAACTAAAGTTGCCTCGGTCTCTTTGAATTTTGCTAATAACTTTTCCAACTGATTATGTATTATGGTTGTACCTGTCGTTAAGCGCGATCCACCCGAGCCTGCACCGTACTCCTCCACAATTTTAATGGTATAGGTTTTTACCTGTGCATCATTCGACATATCCAAATAACTGTTAGAAGCGAGCATAAGCATATCTTTACCCTGAAAGCTGACATGAGCACTTTGGGCTGAAGAAAGTTCATTCATACTTCGGTACAAGTTGTTGTTTTTAAAATTTTCTAATGTATTCTCTATGAAATTCCATTTATTATTCGTAAGGGAACGTACATTTTTAACTAAAACCTTTTGCTTTTCCAGATAGTCAATGCAGCTTTGGACTTCAGAAACTCCCCCCCTATAGAGAAAGATCCTGCCACCATCCTGACTTCCTATTTCTTTAAGTTTTGTAATACGTACATAGCCTGTTTCCTTAGACGCTACATAACCTGTTACATAATCCGGATCATCAGAAATACAAATCTCACCAATAATATTTGGAGCATACGCTACCTTCGTGGCTAATACGATCGCTTCATTATAGTGGTTCTTGACTTCTTTATTTTCTGGCAGGAAAGAATCATCTGCATCCATATAGGTAGCACGAATTCCTCTCTCTTGGTCAGGCTCCAATCTTTCCAAGGTGTCTACATCCAACAAGATAGCGCCCCGCATATTATTGGTTTCGTGTAATTTCTCGACAATTTCCTTGGCATTTCCAATATTCATCTTTTCAAGAATAATTGCTATCCTTGTGAGACCCTCTTGATAATTTTCTACATGAACAGTGCTGACAGGTAATGAATCCAAGTATAAAATATCATCTTTATTCAGATTCTCAATTTTAAGATTAATAAAATTCGCTTTACCTTTGGCATGGTTCAACGCTCTATTTAATAAAGCTTCCAAATATAAACCAATGCTGCCTTCACTTACTATTTTCTCTGCGCCTGAAATATGTTTGTCTATTCCATCTTTGCGATTACTTGCTCTCATTTTCAGACTATATAGCTCCATAACCTTCACCTGATTTCTTAAATCTAAATTTAATCTCCTGTAAAAATTTCCATACCATAATAGAAACATAAAAAAATTAAAAATCTCGAACTTGGAATCATCAAGCACAACACGTAGAGGTTAAAAAATTTTTCACCTTTGTTTCGGTAAAACTCTGTAATTAAATAATATATATTTTCCTTTCTTATTGTCAACTATTTTTTTATAATTAGGTTTACAATGAAGACGGATTTCCGTGACAATTTTAAGTCAGGCTTTTATAGACCAGTTTCAGATTTAAGAAACAGCGCAAATTACATTTCAGAGTTCTCCAAATAAATTAAGAGAGCCAATTTTAATTTTGGTTCTCCCCAATTGAAAGATTGATGAGATAAATTACTTATCACTGATGTCAATCCAATTACTATAACAAAATCTCTTTACTTTTTACAATAAAAACTCCACTAAAATAAATACCCCCCTTTGCCGATTTCACAACAAAGGGAGGTCGCTGTATCTTGACTCAGAAGTGAAAATATAAAAAGCGCTTGTCTATCCAAGCTAATATATTTTGATACATTTGTAATATAGGTCTTTAACGAAGGTTATAATATACTGCCTATTAATCCTTTGACCTTCAATATTCTTCTTTCGTAAAAGCTTAACAGCAACAAAAATACATACAGTGCCATAAATTACCTTCATCTAGAATTCAACAAATTGCTAGAATATTCCTGCCAAATACTAGCTTCAAAAAAACAATAAACCAGAGCATATCAAAGATGTTCTGGTAAAAGAAATTATAAACTTATTTAATTCCCGTTCACAAATCCATATGACTCAACACTTTAACATAATTGACTTTTTGATAACCTCGCTTTAAGGTTAACAAAAAAACCGTTAATTCAGTTAGAAGAAAAATCAAATTGAATTACTCGACATTTTATGGGAATTATAGCTATGTAAAAGGTCATACTAGATTAAATGTTATAAATGAGATTAATTCTAGAGGAGGTGATTGCCCATGACAACAATGAATAAAATACCCAATAGATTAGCTAATGAAAAGTCTCCCTACTTGCTCCAACACGCATATAATCCAGTTAACTGGTATCCATGGAGCGAAGAGGCTTTTCGTATAGCGAAAACAGACAATAAACCTGTTTTTTTATCTATTGGGTATTCGTAGTAGTGTAGTTTACCGACCTGTCACTGGTGCCACGTTATGGAACGGGAATCCTTCGAAGACGATGAAGTAGCAGCCTTACTCAACCGCTACTTTGTCTCCATTAAAGTGGACCGTGAAGAACGCCCGGATGTTGACCATTTGTACATGGCCTTCTGCCAAGCACTGACTGGGTCTGCTGGTTGGCCGCTTACCATTATGATGACGCCCGATAAGAAAAAACCCTTCTTCGCTGGGACTTACTTTCCCAAAACTCAGCGCTATGGCCATAAGGGACTAATGGAGCTCTTAGAACAAGTGGGCATGCTCTGGGAAACGGAAGAAGAAAAATTACGAGAATCTAGCGATCAGATCGTTTCCGCGGTCCAATCCCAGCGATCTCTCCCCACTAAACCAACGACCCTCTCTTCTCCAATCAACGACCTCTCCTCACAGGACGATCAGAGCTCAACGTCCGAAGCATTTCAAGCTTGGGGCAAAGAGGTTATCTCTAACGCTTATGAGATCTTAGCCCACAGCTTTGATGCTCGTTTCGGTGGATTCGGTAGCGCACCAAAATTTCCCACGCCCCATACTCTTACGTTTCTTCTTCGTTATGCTCAAGACCACCCACAGGACAAAGCTCTAGAAATCGTTCGCAAAACCCTTGACGGTATGGCTCGAGGGGGTATCTATGATCATGTTGGGTTCGGATTTGCCAGGTACAGTACAGACGAAAAATGGCTGGTCCCTCATTTCGAAAAAATGCTCTATGATAATGCCCTCCTCGCCTTAGCTTACTTAGAAAATTATCAAGTGAATCGCCTGGAAAAAGATGCCCAAATCGCACATGAGATTTTCAGCTATGTGCTTCGAGATATGACCTCCCCAGAGGGCGGATTTTACTCTGCTGAAGATGCTGACGCCGAGGGAGTAGAGGGAAAATTCCATGTTTGGACTCCCCAAGAAATTGAAGCTGTATTGGACAAAGAGACCGCTGCTAAGTATTGTGCTGTCTATGACATCACTTCAAAGGGTAACTTTGAGGGGAAAAATATCCCCAACCTTTTACTAGGTACTTTAGGGAAAATCGCCCAGGACAACGCGCAATCTGAGAATGACGTTTTACGCTCCTTAGAAAAAGCACGCCAGACCTTATTTGCCACACGTGAGAAACGAATTCACCCCCATAAAGACGATAAAATATTGACAGCCTGGAACGGGCTTATGATTGCGGCGATGGCCAAAGGAGCTCAAGCCCTTGGCAATAACCTCTATCTGGAGGCCGCCGAAAACGCTACAAACTTCGTTCTAAGCCACCTTCGACGCAGTGATGGTCGCCTCTTGGCCCGTTTCCGAGCAGGGGATGCTGCCTACCTCGGGTATTTAGACGATTATGCATTCCTGATTTGGGGACTTCTAGAGCTTTACACCGCTAGTGGTAAACCCCAGCACCTTCAAACAGCGCTTCAACTTCAAGCCGAACAAGATCGACTCTTTTCGGACGAAGAAGGGGGTGGGTACTATCTTACTGGTTCAGATGCTGAAGAGCTTCTTTTCCGTCCTAAAGAAAGCTATGACGGAGCAATTCCTTCCGGTAATTCTATCACTGCGCTCAACCTTTTCCGACTCGCTCGGTTGACGGGTGACGAACGGTGGGAACGTCAAGCTGAACAACAACTTCTTGATTTTCGCCCTGTCCTCGAGGAACATCCCTCAGGATATACAGCTTTTCTGCAAGCCCTCCAGTTTGCACTTCATCCCAGCCAGGAATTGATTTTAGCGGGTTCCCTCGATATGGTAGAGCTGCCAGAAATGCGTGATCTTTTCTTTTCCACGTATCGGCCCTACGCCTCGGTTTTATACCAAGAAGGAAGCCTTGAGGAGGTTGTCCCTTGGATCGAAGATTATCCTGTCATATCAGATCAAATGACAGCCTATCTTTGCCAAAACTTTACTTGTCAACGCCCAGTACATCAGATCGAAGAATTCAGAGCCCTTCTACAAAACTCCTCCTAAGAACATAAAATAAGCCTGCCCTTTGGCAGGCTTATTTTATGTTCTTAGCCTTAATGATCTATTACTTAATGATCTATTACTTAATGATCTATTACTTAATGATCTATTACTTAATGATCTATTACTTAATGATCTATTACTTAATGATCTATTACT
>NZ_JUEE01000216.1:0-7439 GCF_000802135.1 Desulfosporosinus sp. BICA1-9 | reverse complement strand
CTATATTCGGGCTAATGTCAGACACTTCCTTAAGTTTTTGGAAGAAATCGGTCACAAGGATTTCACGGGAATGTCATTACAGATAATTAGGGATTTTCTGATAGCTACCCAACCTACCCACAGGGGAAGCATGCCCAACGTTATTGATTCTGTTAAGAAATTTGTACGCTTCCTTAATGTAGAAGGACTAACGGCACTTACTCCGGAAATGATACTATTTAAAGTAGCAACACCCCGAAAAAAGGTTCTTCCATGCTTTAGTCAGGAAGAAGTTAAGGCTATGCTGGAACAGATTAATACGTATACGCCACAAGGAAAAAGAGACTATGCTATTATCTATCTGGCATCGCGGACAGGACTTCGGTGTTCAGATATCCTGGGCCTGAAGTTGACAGACATTGACTGGAAACATAATGAAATGCATATCATCCAAAAGAAAACTGGAGAAGCGCTGTCCCTCCCATTCGGCTCTGATACAGGCAAAGCTATGGCAGACTATATACTTCAAGGCCGCCCGGATACTGATGTACCCTATGTTTTCCTTCGTGTAGAACCACCTTACAGGAAGCTTGTTGATACGGCCGTTACCTCAAGTATACTGGCTAAATATATGAAAAAGGCGGACATCACCCATCTTCCGAGAGACGGGAAAACATTTCATGCCTTGAGACGTTCCATAAGTACATGGATGCTGGAATCAGAGATTCCGCTTTCAACTATATCGCAGATTTTAGGACACCGAAGCCTCGATTCGACAAAGCGATATCTTTCCCTTGCTACATCAATGCTGTCTGAATGTACTCTTGATATCCAAGGACTTGGGACTGAAAGGAGGGAACTGGTATGAATCCCTCTTTTGAAAGCCGATTTGCTGGACAGATGCAGGACATGCTGCAGTTCAAAAAATCGCTTGGGTACGCAGACAACAGCTATGTCGGTTATCTTTTAAACTTTGACCGTTTCTGCATGGAGAATTACCCCGATGCGTCCGTTTTGACCAAGGAAATCGTTATGGACTGGGGCCGGAAAAAGCAGAACCAGAAACCAGAATCGGTAATAAGGAAAATCATAGCCCTCCGCGAATTCGCGAGATACCTGAATTCAGTTGGTGATAACGCCTATGTGGCACCATTGGAAATGTTTGGACGCAGGAAACCCTTTGTACCATATATCTACACTGATGAAGAACTGACTGCTTTCTTCCGTGCATCCGATAGGATTCCAGAGGACAAACGTTCTCCTTACCGGCATCTGGTCGTTCCTGTCATGTTCCGCCTGCTGTACTGCTGTGGACTCAGACCCAGCGAGGCTAGACATCTGCACTGTAGTGAATTTGACCTTGATGCAGGGATACTGCATATCAAAGAAACAAAACGGCATAAAGATCGTACTGTTCCAGTTGCCCCTGGCATGCTGGAACTATGCCGAAAGTATCATTCGTTAAGCAATCTTGCTTATAAAGACAGGGAATATTTCTTCAAGAATCCAAACGGGGACATATATCCTGAAAACTGGTTGCAGAGACATTTTTGGAGGTGTTGGAAGATAGCCGGCATTACTTCGTTTCATGGATCAACTCCAAGAATATATGATTTTCGTCATAATTATGCCACAAGGATACTCCAAAAATGGCTGGAAGATGGAAAAGAACTGCAAACATATCTTCCTTATCTCAGTGCTTATATGGGGCACTATGATTTTTCGGAAACTGCTTATTATATCCACCTCCTTCCCGACCGATTGGTCAGAACCGAATCCATCCACTGGGATGAAGTGAATGCGGTTATACCGGAGGTGAAGTAATGGGAAAGAAAAAAGACGACAAACTGTTCTGTCTCGTTCGAGATTTCCTTACGGTTTATCTTCCAGAACAGAGATGCTGCAGCCTCAACACGGTAAAGTCCTACAGGGAAACACTAAATATCCTACTAGACTACGTCACAAAAGTGAAACATGTCCCATTAAGACAGATAACATTTGCAACACTTGATTATCAGCTGGTTTCTGATTTCCTTGATTGGCTTGAAAAGGAAAGGAACTGTAGCATCTCGACAAGGAACCATAGGATGTCGTGCATACGTTCATTCTTTAAATATGCAGTGAACATGGAACCAACAGTAAACGCATCCTTGATTGACCTAGGAAAGATTCCAGTCAAGAAAGACATGAAATCAAAAGTCATGGAGTTTATGTCGGAGGAAGCCCTGCAGGTAGTCCTTGCTCAGCCTGATACTGGAACCAAAAATGGAATACGAAACTTATTCTTTATGATCCTCATGTATGATACTGCTGCAAGAAACCAGGAGATGTTAGACCTGAAGGTAAAAGACATTGTAGCTAACACAAAAACTCCCTGCGTATATCTGAGCGGAAAAGGCATGAAACGTAGGATCGTTCCCATTACACTGAAGACAGTTCAACATTTCCAAAGATACATTGGTCTCTTTCAACAGGAAAGTAACCCCGACCAGTTGCTGTTTTATACAACTAACAAGGGTGTAAAACATCAGATGTCAGATGATAATGTAGCAAGGTTTTTGAGACAGTATGGTATAGCAGCAAAAAAAAGTTGTAAAGCAGTTCCTGAAAAAATCCATCCACACATGTTTCGAAATCAAAACTAAAATAAAATCCAAACTTTTCGGCAATAACAAAGGAAAGAAGCTATATTCAACGATAAAAAGTTTGGATTTTATTTATCGCTGGAATTATGTTTTCAAGCCACAAAATCCCCTAAGCGATCCATTCGGATTCTTCCATTTCTTAGCAATTCTTTTATCCGTCTCATTTTCGAGAGTTGCCAGTGCTTTCGCTTTGTCCTCCGTCGTTATGTCTAAATAAACCATGGTCGTCTCCAGATGAGCATGTCCAAGAAGAAAACTGACCTGCAAGATATTAAGCCCGTCTTCAATCCAGTGGGAAGCTTTTGCATGTCTGAAATGATGAGCATGGATATTTAACGGCACGTCTGGGCATTTTTCATGCGCTTTCTTTGCGTACTTCTTCAGCCTTTTGTCTATCGCAGGTTCAGTCAATTTTGCGTACTTTCCGCCTACTCTGGAATAGAAGAGGTGCGCATCTAGATCTGCCGGTTTCCCATGAACCTCGTATATGTATTTTTTGATATGTGAGACAGCTTTCGGGAGAAGATAAAGGGTTCTGGTCTTCTGACCTTTGCCGACAATAGTAATATATGGCTTCTTCTCCTCCATGTGAATCTGTTTGATCTTTACCGACAGGATCTCGTCCAGTCTCGCCGCAGTTGCATATAGAAGGATCATGAATACAAAAGATCTCTCTTCCCGATACTTGTAGACGGATCCGGTGCCGATAACATGGCGGTGACAGCATCACGTGTCAGGCCGTTGACTTTCTTACTGGCACATTTCTGCCTCTTGATTAACCTTGCGTCCTGATACAGATACATGAGGCTGACATCACGGATGCCGACATACTCAAGAAAGACACGGATAGAGGCAAGCTGCACATTGCATGTGTCCGGACAGCATCTGCGGTTTTCTTTGAGCCAGCAGATCCATTTTTCAATATGCAGTCGTTCAAAACACGTCTTTGTAAAACCAGAAGGCGTAATGCCTTCTGACTCAAGGAACAGAACATAAAGAGTCAAAGCGTCCTTATAAGATTTCAGTGTGCGTTCGCTGTTTGTAAGCATTTTTGGAGCATAATCATAAAGGAAATCTGATATATACCGCGAAAATATCACAGCCTCATTATTCTTTCTCATCATCTGACACCTCCGGCACTATGGCGTTGAAACCATCTTCCGTCTTATCCCTTAGGGTATCGGCAAGGCGGGGGACAATGGAATAATAATAACGCGTCGCCTCTATGGAGCGATGCCCCATGGATTTCGAAAGATAATGAAGCTTATCATTGAACCCAAAGCCATCATCAGTCCATCTGTTGATGTTGACGATTGCATAATGATGGCGGATGTCATATGCGACGGGCGATGCTGCAGGGCCATTCGCCTTGTTCCATAGCGTACGGAAGTTATCCTGCACCCATTCCCTGGAATAATGGGAGCCTTTGTAGGACTGGAAGAAATAGGTTCTGGAAGGCTGCAGTTCAGCGATTGCCCGGTCATATCTTGCCATAAGGTTTGTCATTGTATCATGCATTACAACGTAATGTTGGTCATATCCTTTTGAATTCTGGATATTGATGACACCCCGTCTAAGGTCTACATCCTCTGTCCTGAGCAGCCTTGCCTCAGTTGTACGCATACCAGTGCTGAATAAAAAGCGGAAAAAGACCGGGACTGTAAACTTTCTTATTAGCGACGCCCGCCTTCCAAGATATGGATGAATGCTATCACAAACATGGAAGAAATGTTTCAGTTCATCCTCCTCAAATGCATATGGAGTGTATTTTCGGGGTTCCGGTCTGAGGACAGCCGGAGGAAAGACATCCGTAAGTTCTCGGCGCTGCAGATAATCAATAAACATCCTTACGACCCTTGTTCTTGTATCATATGAGCAGTTTGTCTCAGTGTCTCTTTTAGCACACCATGCAGTAACCATCTCCTGTGTCAATGTCACATCCGGCGGATAGTTGTCCGCACAGAAATGGTCAAAAAGTTTGATATTTAGCCCGTAACACGGTTCGTTCCATGAACCAGATGCCTTGCGGTATTCAATAAACCGTTCTATCATCTTGGAAAAATTAGACCTGAACTGGCTCATGGACAGAACACCCCCTCCCTTACCGGGAACGCTTCTATACTCAATGCGCATTCTTTCAGATGCACAAGGTCAGCGTGGAGATATGGGTCTAATGAATGGGGGTTCGCATGCCCCAGTGTATGGCTGATTACCGGTCTGGGGATTCCGCTGCTCAGGAAAGATGTAGCGACATTGTGCCTGAAAAGATGCGTTCCACGCCGATCACCTTTTTCCTGCCGCAGAGAAGCGGCTTTATAAATTTTGGCTGCTTGATGCCAGACAGCGCCGGCTTCAAATGGATAGTGAGGATAAACAGTACCAAGAAACAGATGATTATCGCTGCTTTCCGATCGTTCATTTAAGAGATAATCATAGATGGAATTCCCAATGGTTGCCGTAAGCGGAAGGACAAGAGGCTGACCGGTCTTCTGTTGCGGGAAATGTATCTCGTCAGCATCCCAGTCAATGGAACCGAGCTCCATCCCAGCGATATCGCACGCTCTTATCCCTGTGAAGAACAGGAGTTTACCAATCGCCCTGTCTCGTAATGATAATCCGGAGTTTCTGTCATCAAGCAAAGCATGGATGGATTCCACCTCTTCAAATGTAAGGAACTGGATGTTTTTCCTTTTGGGGCGTATTGGTGGAAGGTATGCAAGGAGAATCTGACATTCTTTTTCTTTCCAGTCAGTTCCGGCCCTGAGGACAGATGCTATCTGCTTCTTGTAACTGCTACATTTGGAAACATTGCCTTCTCTGTCAAGAAAAAAGGATAGAACGTCTTCTTCACCGATACATCCAAGGCTTTTCATGCCCCTTTTTTGCATGGCATAGAGGAAAGATGATGCGGCAGACGCATTTCCATAAATGGTGCTTTCCTTAAGACCACGAAGCTTATCCGATGCTTTGTAAAAATCTATCAGTTCCCTGAATTCTGAGATAAGCTGATTATAAGCACCTCGCTTTATAAAGCAGTTTTTAATTTTTCTGTTCGGATACTCTCCATGAAGATCGAATTGCTGTATGGCCCCAAAAGCTATCCTGTGGTTCTTTTTATACGGTGTTGATTCTGATTTTTGTACCCGGTCATTATAAATGTCTAAATAAGATAGCCATGTTTTATGTTTTTCGCTTTTCAAGATCCAATGGACGTTTTCCTGAATGCGCCGGATATAACTTTCTGTGTATCCCTCCTTTTTCAAAAAATTTAATAATTCCTGGTAATACTGTTGCAAATGTGTAAAATTCATATATGATTACCTCCTTAGTTTTATCATATATAAGCTTTACATCAAAAATAAAATCCAAACTTTACATAATCCAGCAGTCCATATTTTCCTTGATTTTTAATGGAAAGTTTGGATTTTATTTTAGTTTTGATTTCGAAACAAATCCAAAAGTTTGGTTTTGTTTCGTAGAACGAGAGCCATGCATCTTTATCGGTCAGGCATGCCATTAGCATTATTATCGGAGTGGCTGGGACATGAGGATCAGGAAACTACTTTGATTTATTCCTATGCCGACACGGAGATGAAACGTAAGGCAATTGAACAGGCCACCAGTGCATCCAATCCTTTAAATGAAGATGATGATTCTGCATCATACTGGAAAGATGATGACGAAATAATCCGCAGATTGTATGGTCTGAAATAAGATTTATCCCGATTTTTATAAGGATATGTACTCGTTTCCACAGTATGTTTAGGGTGCATTTATAAAAATCGGGATAAAAAATTAATCGGGATAATGGGGATGGAAGCAAAGATTCTGTCCCCACGTATGAAGGACTGAAGTAACGCCAATTGTGGCCCCGAGATGTTCAGGGTCTCTTGCAAGTTCCATCAACGTATGTCCTGCGGATCGAATCAAGAGGGCATAAAGAAGTTCCTGATTGTGAAAAACAAGGGTGTTAAGTTCCTGAGGTATTGTAAAAACAACGTGAAAGTAACCGACTGGTAAAAGCTTAGACATCTGAGCCTCAACCCATTCCTGTTGAACAGAATGTTGGCATTTGGGACAGTTTCTGTTACGACAGGAATTGAAAGAAACCTCCTTAACACCACATTCCGTGCAAACTTGGGCATGGGAACCAAGAGCTGAGGTTCGACACAGTCGAATCATATGAAAGGCTTTGGCTTGAGCTGGGGAGAGGCGCTTAAGGCGAACATGTTTAAAAATATCTTGAAGCTCAGGTAAAGGAATCCCCCCCATCAAGAGGGCTTTTCACAGAGGAAAGATGGTTTGTTGATAGGTGGATATAGTTAGAGGTTGTTGAAATATTGCTATGCCCCATCAGGATTTGAATCGTACGGAGATCAGCATTATCTTCAAGAAGATGAGTTGCGAAGCTGTGCCTATTATGGAGAGCTCCCCATAATGAATAGGGAATTATCCGAAGTCAGGGTAAATAAAAGGCTCATCTGCTGGATAAGCATATAAGCACATAAGTTTGGTTATTTTACGAATGGAACCTGACTTTGGATAATTTTATTGGACTAAACTGCGTGATGTTCGTCGCTATGGGGAAATTAAGATCCCCAGCCTTGTTTATTTCAATCGTTTTTCGAAATACTATGTATCTTCAGTCCGAAATTAATACCAAAGTTAATTGAAGCTTCATAAATGACACAGACTCCCCCTCCCCAATAAAGTGGCATTCTTAAAAAACATTATGTAGTTAATGTCTATTTAGGTGATGCTCTACAGAGATGGCCAACGCCACAGCAAGGACAGATTGTAAAGTCTTTACCCGTT